>CAYOLL010000023.1:0-52988 GCA_964404765.1 uncultured Gemmatimonadota bacterium
TGCAAAAAATGCCGAAAATGACCCATAGGGAAGGGGTCATGAATAATTCAGGCTAAGGGTTTTGTCTCGAAAGTTGCGAAACTTCCGAACATATTGTCCCTTGTTGATTGAAAACCCTTAGGGTTTACGGGTACCGATTAAGCTTCGGCGGCAGTGCTCTGCTCCGGTGATGGAACGGTCTCGCCGTCGTCCATCGGACGTTTGTGCGGTTTGCGCGCGCGTTCGCGCCAATTATTGGCACGCTCGCGACCTTGCTTCATCAAGGTATCAATTTGCTCCTCAGCGCGCTCTTTTGCATAAATAGCCCGATCAAGCGCTTGTTGATACTGCCGCTCAGCCTCATCTTTAAATTCACGAGATTTGCGACGCAAGTCTTCCCGAGTTTCTTTGCCGGACTGCGGGGCATACAGTAGGGCAACACCGGCCCCGATTAATCCGCCCAACAAGAAACCTTGCACAAAGCCCAATAGTTGATCACGATCATTCTGGTTCATGGGACTCCTCCATGTTCAAGTAAATTGTTTTCAAACGTCAAATCGCCAAGCGGTTTGACGTAGGAAGTATAAAGCACGGCACGCGACATTGCAAGAATAAAAAACAAAAGTATAGATAAAGACGGTTGAATTCAAAGCAATGTTGAAGGTAAAAACACTATTTTTGATCGCCTTACTTGAGAATTACGCCTTTCAAATACATTTCCCAGGCCAAATAGGCGATTCCCAGAAAAATAATGAACTTAATATATTCGAAAAAAGTGCTCTTCTTTTTCGTGATGGGTGCGCCGGAAGGCATGAGATAACCACGCCCTTTGCAGGTTTGACATTTATCTCCGGGCTTGCTGTGATAGCCTTTTCCACCACAATCGTCGCAAACAACGGTGCCGCTTTTGCTTTGTGCCATAGTGAATCTCCTTTTATATGTAAAAAAATACCCCAAAAAGGTTAAACCTCACCGGTTTCTAAACCGGTGAGGTTTACTCATCATTCAGCCAATTTCGCGTAACATTGACGAAGCTTGCGATGGCTCGCCGATCCAGCCTAACCTTCGCAAAGTTCAAACTTGCCACCGATTAGCAGTACATAAACATGTTTTCCGTAATGTACTTCAGCGTATCGAAAACTTGATTGTAATCCTGACCGCGGCAAAAAATGGAAGCCTCGCCCACGTACGACTTGGACTTCGGCGTGCCCAGCGGCGGAATAATCTCGGTGATGATCAGTTCGCCGGCAAACTTGCGGATTTTGTCCAACCCTTCGATCTGCACAATGTGCGGCCCGTTGCCTTGCGCCCGCAGACAGGCACAGCCGACATGGTGCTTTGGCTCCGGTTTAAGATCGAACTTGTGATTAATCATCAGGTTGTTCCACTCGCTGTACAAGTCGATATCATGGCCAAAGTTATGCAAGTCGATAATCGGATCCCCCGGCGGACGGCCCGCGATTTCTGCAGCATAAATGCGATTATCCTTTTTGCGACGGAACCACTCCATGTGTGTCATCACCGTACCCGGCTTAAATGCCTTAATTACCTGCCGCCCGACTTTGAAAATCTCCGCAAACTCTTCTTTGTCCTGATCTTTGTTGAAAAAATAGATCGGCTGAATCCACGGATTCATCATCGCGTCCAACGGCGTCGGGTGATAGGTCGTAAAACCTTCAAAGACAATCTTGTTGTTGATCGTGAAAGTTTCGTACGAACCTTCATCGCCCTCGATAAACTCTTCAAGTTGAACCGGATTTTCCGGCGATGGCGGTAAAACACGCACGGATTCTTCCAACTCGGCCAGGTTACGCACCAGGAACGTATTTTCCGTACCGGCGCCTTTTAGCGGTTTGTAGACAATCGGGTAGCCGTTCTTGGCAATAAAGTCACGGGCGTCGGCGTCGTTTTCCGCTTTTTGAAAATCCGCGCAACGGATTTTGGCCTCTTTGAAGATCTGCTTCATGTAGGCTTTGTCGCGAAATTTTTTGGCCGTTTCCAGGTGCAAACCCGTAATACCCATTTTTTCCCGAATGCGTGAGACCAACAACTGCAGCTGTTCCTGGATGTTCATTAGCCGGTGAATATCGCCGTAATGCTCCTTGATCTTCGTCAGCGCATCTTCCAATTGCTGTTGATCGCTGGCGTTGTCGACCCGGACATAGTCGTCAAAACATGGGCCATGTGTAGCATTCAGCGAGTGAATATAATCGAACGAGTCCTGCCCCAGGCCGACAACGCGAACGTCCGGAAGCTGGTGTACCCGTGTCGCAAATCGAAGCGTGTTGGCCCCGAAATGCGGCGAATAAAAAACGACTGTTTTCATAGTCCTCCCTCAAGTTAAAAGTAATGTGATTCGTTTGCGGTGAATATAGGCTTTGTGCAATTTACAAATAATGAAATGTCTGCGCAATTTAAAAAAATTATCCGCCATCTGACCAAATAGACTTTCCAGGTCTTCAAGATTCGGAAAATCTTCCGCTATGATAATGCCAATCGGCCCAATTTTCAACCAAAATATGTCCAACGCAAGGGCATTGTCGCATTATTGTGTAACGCTACTTTCAGGCCGTTACACATTTTTTCATTGAAAAATTCGCTAAACTCTGTATTTTTGCTAACTTGTTTTAAGCTTACTGCGCTTTATTGTTGACTGCGGCTTGTCCGCGTTAGGAGAATTTGATATGAAATATTGTCGATCCCACACCTGTGGGGAATTACGCACATCCCATATTGGCCAGACTGTCACCGTGATGGGCTGGGTCAACAGCCGGCGCGATCACGGCGGGGTTATTTTTATCGACTTGCGCGACCGCTACGGTCTGACCCAGGTCGTGGCCGATCAAAACAGCAGCCAGACGATCCTTGCGGCAGCTCAAAATGTCAAAGATGAGTTTGTTTTAGCCGCGGTGGGCAAAGTCCGGCAGCGTCCCGGCGATACGGTCAATCCGGAATTGGCAACCGGCGAAATTGAAGTCGAAATTCAGGAAATCGAAATATTATCCGAAGCCAAAACGCCACCATTCCCCATCTTTCGTGACCAGGATGTTAATGAGGATGTGCGCCTGACCTATCGCTACCTGGATTTGCGGCGCGCGCGCATGCAACGCAACATGCTGATCCGCCATCGCGCCGGCAAAGCCACCCGTGAGTATTTGAACAGCCAAAGCTTTATCGACATCGAAACTCCATTCTTGATGAAGCGCACTCCGGAAGGCGCGCGCGACTATCTGGTGCCGAGTCGGTTGTATTGGGGCCAGTTTTACGCTCTGCCACAATCGCCCCAAATCTACAAACAACTGCTGATGCTGGCCGGTTTTGACCGCTATTACCAGCTTGTGCGCTGCTTCCGCGACGAAGATTTGCGGGCCGACCGTCAGCCGGAATTTACCCAAATCGACATCGAAACCTCTTTCTTGCAGCAAAGCCAGATTTTGGACCTGGTAGAGGGTTTAGTTGCCCACATTTTTAAGGAAACTATCGGCTACGAAGCGCCGGTCCCGTTTTTGCGCATGACCTATAAAGAAGCAATGGATCGGTTTGGATCGGATAAGCCGGATATGCGCTTCGGCATGGAGTTTGTCAATCTGACAGAAATAGCCGCGACATCCGGCTTTAAAGTTTTTGCCGATGCCGTGCAAAACAAAGGGCAGGTCAAAGCGATTAAAGTGGCAGGCGGCGCAACCATGGCTCGCGCCCGTCTGGACAAGCTGACCGATACGGCCAAAAGCTTTGGCGCAAAAGGTCTGGTCTGGATCAAATGCGAAGAGGGCGGCTTGAACTCGCCGATTGTCAAATTTTTGGGCGATGATGAAAAGGCGGCCATGACGCGCTTAACCGGAGCGGCGGCGGGCGATTTGTTGCTGATTGTGGCCGATCAACCGGCGGTTACGGCCAATGTGTTGGGTCGGCTGCGCCTCGAACTCGGCAAAGAGTTAAATTTGATTGATAAAACGCAGTTCAAATTCTTGTGGGTGACGCAGTTTCCGTTGTTGGAATGGGATGCGGAGGAAAAACGCTGGAACGCGATGCATCATCCGTTTACCTCGCCGTTTGAGGAAGACATTCCCTTGTTTGACACGGATCCAGGCGCAATCCGGGCTCAGGCTTACGATTTGGTGCTGAACGGCACGGAACTGGGCGGCGGCAGTGTGCGGATTCACCGTCACGATTTGCAAACCAAAATGTTTGATGCGTTGGGCATGACGCGCGAAGAGGCAAAGGATAAATTCGGCTTTTTGCTGGAGGCTTTTGAGTATGGCGCGCCGCCACACGGCGGGTTAGCGCTGGGCTTTGACCGCCTGGTGGCGATTCTGGCCAATGAGGACAACATTCGGCAGGTCATCGCCTTCCCCAAAACCAACCGCGCTCAATCCCTGATGGACGGCTCACCGGCGATAGTCGAGGCCAAGCTGCTTAGCGAATTGGGTCTGGCAATCAAGGCCCGCCCGGAGAAGAAGGAAGGCCTGAAATAGAACACTGATACTACGCAAATCGCATGGATTTTGCGGTCAAAATAAAAGGGCGCTCTTTGATTGAGCGCCCTTTTATTTATTTGCGGCCTGAAAAAACGCCGGGCATAAGGCTGCCGGACATACGAATTCAAGCAATCTGCTGCATACTCTGCAAAGATTTGCTGCGGGTCGGATGGCGCAGCTTTTTAAGCGCCTTGGCTTCAATCTGGCGCACCCGTTCGCGGGTAACGCTAAACATTTCGCCCACTTCTTCCAGCGTTCGCATCATGCCATCATCCAGGCCATAGCGCAGGCGAATGACTTTTTCTTCGCGACTGGTCAAAGTGCTAAGAACTTTGCGCATTTGTTCCTGCAAAAGCATGGAAGCCGCTGATTGTGCCGGTGATGTAACATGGGTATCTTCAATAAAATCGCCCACCTGACTGCCTTCATTATCGCCGACAGGTCGGTTCAGCGAAATAGGCGCCTGAGCAACTTTCATAATCTGCCGAACTTTCTCGAGCGGCAAATTCAAACGCTCGGCGATCTCTTCCGGCAAAGCGTCCCGCCCCATTTTTTGCATAAATTCACGCGATATTTTCATGACTTTGCCAATGGCTTCGATCATGTGCACAGGTACGCGAATCGTGCGGGCCTGATCAGCAATGGCGCGTGTAATAGCCTGGCGAATCCACCAGGTGGCATACGTGCTGAAGCGGTAACCTTTAGTATAATCAAATTTCTCCACCGCGCGCACCAGTCCGCTGTTGCCTTCCTGAATCAAATCCAGAAATTCCAGACCACGGTTCATGTAGCGCTTGGCAAAGGTGATAACCAGTCGCACGTTAGATTCTACCAGCAGCTTTTTGGCGCTCTCCCGTTCTTCCTCCAGCGCTTGAATTTCCTGGGTCAATTCCCAAAAGTCGGCTATCGACATCCCTAAATCAGCTTCAAACGCAGCCAGGCGTTCCTGAATAATGGGGTGGTTTTGGCAGCGCTCCAGCTTTTTCTGGATAGATTGATTTTCCACTTGATGCGCGGTGGAAATTTTGGTCGAGTCCAGCAATTGCAGAATGCGTTTTTTAATGCCATAAAGACGCGCGGTCAGTAAAAAGATTTGATGATGGTGCAACGGAAATTTATCACAATGATTACTAAAGCGATCAAATACCGGCAGGCGTTTGATCTTACGTTTCTTGCCGTCGAATTGCTTCCGCTCCTCGGTGACTTCCTGCTGCAAGGATACTAATTTTTCAACCTTGCTCAGCGCTTTTTCCAGTTCGCGCCGCCAGGAATAACTGACGCGCCAGCCGCTCGCTTTTATATAGATAAAATCTTCAATTCGGATTTGACCCTTTTGTAATCGGCGTGATTGACTGACTAACTCTTTGACGCAGATATTGGTTAAAAATATGCGGTATTTTATTTCGCGCAGATTCCGCTCAATGGTCATCGCCAGCCGGATTTCCTCTTCACGCTCCAAAATCCGGACGCGTCCCATTTCCTGCAGGTACATCCGAACCGGATCGTCATAGCGCAAATCGCGATGCTCCTTATATAGCAACAAAAGATTGACAGGTTCGCTCGGCTTCTCCGAAGCCCCGACTTCCGTAGATTCTTCAGCATCCCCATCCGAAGCCTTTATGCCTTCTTCTTTCAAGTGCAGCATCAGCCCATCAAAGTCACTCGAAGCCATTTCGTCTTCGTTCATAAACTCGTTTAATTCATCCAGGCTGACCCGACCGCTCTCTTTTGTCAACATCATGGTCTGGTTAAGTTTTACATGATTCTGTTCGCTGCGAACTCCCATGCTTTCCTCCTCAAAATCGGGTTTGTAGGCTGCCGGCAGCAACGTGATATAGATTCGTCATCCAGCCGGTGTACCGTCCGTCATGGCTCACTCTACACTCAAACAAACATCCCCGCGTTTTAAATATTTAAAATTTTCACCCAGACACAAAATATCGCTAACATGTTTAATTAAAAGATGTTATAACGATTTTAAAATATATGGAAATGACTAAACCACTTTCCGAGTCGCCTCGTTACGCTGGTGTATCAGAGATTGAATTTTCTTCAAAATATCGGCGTTGTCGGGCTCCTGCATTAACTCCCGCTTGAGCCCGGCAATTTGCAAATTAAGCCGTGACAGCTTGAGGATACTCAACCACTCGCTAAACTCATGGCTGTTCTGCGGTTGTCCGCTGCTCTCTACCAAAATTCGGGTCAATACGGAGACCAGCGCCTCGCTACCGGCAACTTGCAAGAGCTCGTCCGAAGTTGTCACGCCCTCTACCGCGTCGTGCTCCCACAAAAACGTGGCGACCTGCCGATAAACCGGGTTCAGGAAATAATCGGGCGACACATCGGCTTTTAAGTGCATACGGCTGCTGTGATCTTCGATAAAGCAACGCAACAGGCCGCGCTCGGCTTTGTCTTGTTTGGATTCAGCCTTTTTTGTCTGGACGGATATTTTTTGGATGGGCGTATTTTTAAGTGGCAAGATTGAAGCCAGGTCATGTTCATTAATTTGTAAAAAATCCGTCAACCGATGGCGGTAAAGGCTGATACGAATCGGATCTTGAATCTCGGTAAGCACTTTTGCCATTTCCTGAGCTAATCTGGCTTTGCCGTCAATATGCCGTAAATCATGATCTTTAGCAAACTGTTCAAGTAGGAAATCGAAGAAATCCCGTGCCTGCGTCAGGAGCTGGCGGAATGCAGGCCCGCCATTTTTTTGCACAAAGGAGTCCGGATCATCACCTTCCGGCATTTTCACAACGGTTAACTCAAAGCCTTCCTGCAAAAGAATCGGAATAGACCGGACCGTCGCCTTGATTCCGGCAAAGTCGCTATCGAGGGCAATCGCCACACGGTCCACATAGCGCCGCAGCAATTTGGCCTGCTGATTGGTGAGGGCTGTCCCAAGCGGGGCAACGGCCAATGGAATTCCGGCTTGGTGCAGGGAAACGACATCGACATAGCCCTCCACCAGCACGGCCAGATTCTCGTCGCGCAGATGTTTTTTAGCCTGATGAAGTCCATAGAGAATAGTACTTTTTTGAAAAACAGGGGATTCGGGACTGTTGATATATTTGGCAGGCTCATCTGCTGCAAGCGCCCGCCCGCCAAAAGCGATGACATGACCGCGATGATCATAAATGGGGAACATCAACCGATGCCGAAAGCAGTCATAGCAGGATGCGCCTTTTTCGCTTTTGCGAATCAGTCCGGCTTGCAGCAACAACTCGTCGGAATATTGCTTTTGGTGGGCCGTGCGCAACAAGTCGTCCCAATTAGGCATAGCATAACCTAACTGGAATTTTTGCCAGCTTTCCTTTTCAATGTGCCTTTGTTGGATATAGGCTAGCACTGCTTCCGGCGCTCGGGTTTGAAGTTGCTTGGCAAAATGCTGAGCGGCAAACTCGTTGACATCATGTAATGCACTTTGCAGATTCTGGCTGCTCTCATCCGCTGCTGCGCTTGTCTCCGGAAGGTGGATGCCGTAGCGTTTGGCTAAAAAACGGACGGCTTCCACAAAGGTCATTTGATCGTATTCAGTCAGGAAACGGAAAACATCGCCACCCTTTTTGCAGCCAAAGCAATAGAAGATTTGCTTCTCGGAATTAACATTAAAAGATGGCGTTTTTTCTTCGTGAAACGGACATAGCGCGAGATAGCTTTTCCCACGTTTGATGAGTCGAACATGGTCGGCAATAACTTCAACAATATCAGCAGTTTCTCTAATTTGTTGGATGATGTGCTCGGGGATCGAATACGACATCACGTCATATCCTCAAAAGTAATTCAGGATACCGTGATTTATGAAGATAGGAATAGAATATACACTTGCTTTTTTTTTATGCAAAGGAAAAATTCAGTGCAGTTTGTATTGTAAAGAATATGAGTCTATTTTACCCGTTTTTTTGCGCTCATCGACGAAACCGACAAGGGGAAAATGCAACCAATGGCGTAACACTACTGCTTGATGGGATAAGTTCGTGTGAACTTTTTTTCAAGGTCAAAACCTGACGGGTTTCCGAAACCCGTCAGGTTTAAGTTCACACGAATTTAGGCCGCGTAACACTACGCTATCACACCAAGCTTTTTTTTTTATTGCGTGGCAAAGCGCTTAAGCTCGGCTTCCGTATCGGCCGCTGCTTTTTCGAGTGCGGTTTTGGAATCTTCAAGACCCTTTAGCACAGCCTGAATAGCGTTTTCTTCCAAATATTTGCGGCCGGAAAACCAAGCAGGCGAGGTCGGTTCATAATGCGCATAATCGAGTTGCTCAAAAACGGCCCGCAAATCCGGCGTCTTCTCAAATAATGTTTTTAACGTTTCCGTCTCAAAGGCTGACCGACGAACAGGAACATAGCCTGCCTCCGCTGCCCAACGCGCGGTAATCGGTGTGCTGGTAAACCATTTGATGAAGCGCCAGGCGGCATCTTGTTGCTGTTGGGTTACTTTAGAAAAAATAACAATGTTTGTGCCGGAAATAACGCAGGCTTTCTTTTTATGAGCCGGAATTGGGGCAATTCCCAACTCAAAATCATATTTGCCGGCGATAAAAGTCGTTGTTACCGTTGAGCCTTCCATCATCCCTAATTTGCTGGCCAAAAAGTCATTCTGATATTCATAGCCGGCGGTGAGATAACCTACTTTGCTGTTATGCCCGATCAACTTAGCCATAAAATCCATGGCCTCTATGCCCGGCTGCAAATGAAAAGATACGCCGGTACCTTCCGGATTTAACAAATGACCGTCATTTTGAATCAACAAATTTTCAAAAAACCAGGCGTTAATTTGGCTGGCAGTACCGTAAATGTCCGACTTGCCGTCGCCATCGGTATCCCGCGTGAGCTTTTCGGAAAAGCTTAAATATTCCTCCCATGTTTGCGGCGGTTTTTCCAGCCCTAACTCACGAAACATCGTTTTGTTATAATATAGGGCGCGCACACTTTTATTAAAAGGAAATGACCACATTTTACCGTTAAAAGTGTTGCCTTCGACAAAAACCGGCAGAAGATCGTCGAACATTGCCTTGTCAAAACCGTTAGGCCCTTCGATAAACTGCGACATAGGCGTTAATTGACCACCTGTGGCAAACTGCATCGTCCAGGATTCATACGCCTGGGCCATCACCGGCGGCTGCCCGGCGGCCACAGCGGCCATAAGTTTTTGGTTTAACGGCGGGTAGCTGCCCATGCTGACCGGCTCTATTTTAATATCAGGATTTGCCTGATTAAATTCCGTAATCAGTTTCTCCAAAACTTGCCCCAACGGCCCGGACATCGCGTGCCAAAAAGTGACAATCACAGGGTTGTTCTGGTTTGATTCGGACTGCGATTGGCCTCCGCCACTACAACCGGTCAAGATGAGTAAGAACAACACGATATGCAAAAAATTCCGATACATAAAATCTCCTCTGGTTTGACTTTCACGACTCAAATTATTTTCGTTAAGGGTTATTTTTGGCAGGAAAAAACCTAAGGGTTTAAAATGCAACTTCTAACCCTTAATCAGTATAGCTACAAAACCACACAGTTCAGCATATTTTCTTTTGAAACGTGCAGAATAACGCCTGGGGATTCGGCTTGCGATTGCCCGGAAATACCGTCGGCTCTATCGTGTGGATATGAAAACCGTTTTCAAATACCGCAACAATTTGCTCGGGTTTAAAGCGGTTAGGCCCCTCACTGCCCGGCTCCAGGTAGCTGAAGCATTTCAGGAAAAGGAACCCGCCCGGCGTCATCAAACGCAGGACATTCTGCAGATATTGCGTTTGTTGCTCCGCTGAAAAAATATGAAAGCAGCCGCGGTCAATAATCACATCAAAAAAGGGCAGCAGGTTTGTTTGTAATATATCGTCCTGGACAAAGGGAATATCCATGCCTGCTTCCAAAGCGCGTTGGTCCGCCTTCATAACCGCCGTACCGGAAATATCGCTGGCCGTTACTTTTAGGCCGCGCCTGGCTAATGCAATCGCTTGAGTGCCCGGACCTGCGCCCAGGTCCAGCACCCGCGCCTGTTGGATGTTCCAGCGATCCAGTGCATGCTCCACATCCGGATCCAGCCGGCTGTAGAACCAGGGCATTTCTTCCATAGCTTGTTCCTGATAACGATTTTCCCAATGTGTGGCTAAATCTTGCGACATTTACAATCCTTTCGGCAGCGCCGATGTGGGCGCACTTGCGAATTTTGAATTTAGAGTCTAAAAAGGTAAACAAAAGTTTTGTAACCGCTACAAGAATTTTGTAATAGTCAACGACCTGTCGAACACTGTCATTCCGAAGGAATCTTTTTGCAAGTTTGTACAAACGCCGTTAAAAGATTCCTTCGGAATGACATCCGATTACTCAACCGGTTGAAAGCCGGCATCTTTGCGGTGCACACGCAGCACTGCAATTTTGGTAGGATGATTAAAGGGTGTAGGGTCTGCCGGTGGCTTATCGACACGCGTTTGAGGATAACCGGTGACATCGGGGGGCGCATCGATTGTGCGGTCAAAAACCATGTAGCCATCCTGCCCCAAGGCCTCCAGCGAGTATAAGTAATCTTTGCCACTCAAAAAAAGCGCATTGTTGATGGCGACTAACCAGCCGTTATCTGCCACCAGGGGTCGAACTTTGTTAATCAGCCGATGGAAATTGTCCACGCCGTCCACAGTGCCCTTGGCCGTTGTGGAAAAAAACGGCGGGTCAAGAAAAATGCAATCAAACCGGGCGCCCTCCCGCTTTAAGCGGCTGACTTCCGGAAAAAAATCGCCGCGCACGAAGTCGGCTTTATCGACGGGCCACTTGTTGATTTCGTACGAAACTTTGGCCACATTCAAGAATTGACGATCCAGATCAAGATGCACTACACGTCCCGCGCCCCCGGCTTTGGCCGCTACACCCAGACTGCCGGTGTAAGCAAAAGCGTTTAAGACACTTTTATCGCGCAAATATTTGAGCGCCCAGCGCCGCAGCCAGCGCGTATCCATATAGAACCCGCTATCCTGATGCATTTGCAGGTCTATTGCATACCAGACGTTACCTTCCAGAATCCGGCGGTCAGCCTGATCACCAAAAATAAAACGGCCTTGTCGACTTTTAAAAGCCTCGGCCTTGCGCTCTTTGAGCAGAATCGCTTTGAGCCAGGGCAGCCGTTCCAGCAAAAGCGCCCGCGCAGCTTCGACCGCAGCGGCAGCGGTTTCCGGCTGATCGGCGTAATTGTGAACCACCGCCGTACGCGCAAAAAGCTCGATAACAATGTCTGGCCAGCCTTCATAAAAGCCACTGAACAAACGAAAGGCGCGCTCATGCCGATCATCAAATAAGTCCGCCCGTACAGCCAGTGCGCGCAAAAAACGATCCGAAAAAGAAGGTGTTGCCATGATGAAATACTTTCGATGATGGTGATTTTTTATGTTTGGTAGCCAATAATTTACGTTATCCTGAATCATTCATAAATTAACCACGAAATACGCGAAAGGCACGAAAATAAAGAATTGCAGTGCGTAACGCCAAAATTTTGCCTGTCCAATCTACGCAGCTCTTGGTTCTTGGTACAAGTTTGTGGAAAGCGACCTGGGCCGTGGATGTCATTCAGTAGGAATCTTTTTTCAAACTTGCTAACAGCTTGATTTGAAAGCGGTTACTATCGGCTCACAAAGATTCTTTCAGAATGACAAGGCGCTCTTCCACAAACTTGTTCCATGAGCCAACTCTTTAATTCACAAACCTTTTGTGTATTTCATGGCGGAGATTTAATCGTTTCGTAGCAAATTCGCAAGGTCAACTTGTGATCTTCATCCGAGCCGCTTCAGCACCATCACCGTAACATCGTCGTGCTGCGCGGCGCCGTTGCCGAACTGCTCCAGCCGTCCCAGCAGATCACTCACGACAATTTCGGGCGGGCGATGACCTTCTTCGGCCAAAAAAGCCTCCAATCGCACCGGGCCGTACATCTCACGCTCACGGTTGTGATATTCGGTAACGCCGTCGGTGTAGAGCAGGAGCACGTCGCCCTCAGCCAGGCTAACCGTTTTGACTTGAAAAACGTCACTGGCGCAATCATCCACGCCCAGCCAGATGCCGCCGGACGGCACGGCCTCGCAGGTCCGGGTTTTGGTGCGATAAACAACAAACGGATCGTGCCCGGCGCCAGCGTAAGATAACTTTTGAGCAGCGGTGTCCCACACCATCAGCAGCATGGTGATCATCATCGGCTGCTCCATTTCCTGCACATCGCGAAAAATCTGCTGATTGGTACGCGCCAGCATCTCCTGCGGATCAAAGTTGGATTGAGCCAGCGAATGCAGCATTGTCCGCGCTTCGATCATCAACAGGCAGGCCGGTATGCCCTTGCCGGACACGTCAGCCATGACGATATAGTACAGCCGGCCATCCAACGACGGAATAACATCGTAATAGTCACCGCCGACCTGCTTGGCCGTCTTCATCAGGGCGCAGACGGCAAAGCCGGGGATGTCGGGCAGCTTGCGTGGCAGCAGCGACATCTGAATAGCTCGCGCTTTGTTCAGTTCCTCAGTCCGGCGGCGGTTTTCGGCCTTGATCTCGTTGGCCTTCAGCACATTGATGTGGGCGCTGATGCGCAGCAACAGCTCGTTTTTGGAAAACGGCTTGGTGACGTAATCACTGGCCCCGGCTCCAAAGCCTTCGTTCAAATCGCTCTCTAAATTTTTGGCCGTCAGCAGGATGATCGGCAGCTCATTCGCCGGGTATAACAGACGAATGCGCCGACAAACTTCGAAGCCGGACATTTTGGGCATCATCACGTCCAGCAGAACAAGATCGGGCTTTAAGCCGTCTTCAAGCAGTTTGAGCGCATCCAGACCGTTCGTGGCCTGCGCCAGTTGATAGCCGCGCGGCGTCAGATGATTGCTTAGCACTTGCAGGTTGATAGGCTCATCATCCACAGTCAATATTTTTGGCTGAAGTTCGCCCGGTAAAACATCCGGCTCGATTTGACTCAAAATAGCATCGGCTTCGATTGTGTCGTATGAGCCAATCGTCCGGGTACGCACAATCACCGGTTCAGCCTGCGAGGCGGTTGCCGCTGCCGCAGATTGGTTTTTATCCGCTAATGGCAGGGTAAAGCTGAATGTTGAGCCCTTCCCGACTTGGGATTCTAACCAAATCCGCCCGCCATGCAGTTCGATCAATTGCTTGGAAATCGGCAGACCCAGGCCGGTGCCGCCATATTCGCGGGCAATAGAGCCATCGGCTTGCTCGAACGATTCAAAGATACGATCAAATTTATCGGCGGCAATGCCAATACCGGTGTCCGCGACGGTGACTATTAATTGTGAGTTGTCGCCGGGCAATTGGCAGTTAACTTCCACCCGGCCTTGTTCCGTAAACTTAATCGCATTGCCGATAATGTTGTATAGAATCTGCTGCAGACGATTTTCGTCGGCATAGACCAGCGGCGTATCCAGATGAATGCTGTTCAAAAGCAGCAGATTTTTATCGTCAGCCATCGGTTTGGATAAGGTAAGGACGATGTCAACCGCCGAACGGATATCGAGTGGCTTTTGCTGTAAAATAAGCTGCTGGCCCTTCATTCGCGAAAAGTCCAAAATGTCATTGACTAAGCTGGATAAACGACGACCACTGGAAACAATCATTGCCAGATTTTTCTGCAATGGCGGCGACACCTGGCCGACTGCGCCGTCCAGGAGCGATTCGGCAATACCGATAATGCCGTTTAAGGGTGTGCGCAACTCGTGTGAGGTATTGGCTAAAAACTCATCCTTGAGACGGTCTATCCGCCGCAGACTTTCGTTAATCGTGCGCTGTTGCGCCAGTTCCTTTTCCTGCTGCTGCGTCTTGTAACGAATATAGCCGCTGATGATCACGGCAATCGCCAGCACGTACAGCGTGTAAGCCCACCAGGTACGCCACCACGGCGGCGTAATAATCAAGCGAATAGAAACGCCGGTATTATTCCAGTGCCCGTCATTATTGGCGGCTTTGACACGAAAAACATATTTGCCCGGGTCGAGGTTAGTATAGGTGGCCTCGCGCTTGCTGCCGGCCTGAATCCAGTTTTTGTCAAAACCTTCCATTTGGTAAGCATATTGATTTTTGGATGAAATCGTATAATTCAGCGCCGAGAACTCAAACGAAAAAACACTGTGAAAATAAGCCAACGTAAGCGATTGCACAGTTGTGATACTTTGCGGCAGAGCAAAGTTTCCGGCAGTCGAATTTATGATAGGCACAGATTTGTTAAAGATTTTGAAATCTGTAATAACGACCGGCGGCAGATAGGCATTATCGCGAATTTCCTCTGGCTTAAACAGATTAAAACCGTTGATACCGCCAAATAACATGTAGCCGTCACGGGTCCGGCAATAAGCGTCCCGATTAAATTGGTTACTTTGCAGGCCGTCGGCGCTGTTGTAGTTTTTGAATGTAGCGCTGCCCGGATTAAACCGGCTCAGACCATTATTTGTACTGAGCCAGAGATTGCCCTGATTATCCTCCAAAATGCCATAGACAGCATCGTTGGGCAGGCCGTCCTTTTCCCGATAGACCGAAAATGTCCCGGAAGCCCGATCCAGCAAGTTCAGACCGCCATTGGTGCAAACCCACAGCCGCCCCTGCTGATCTTCATAAACCGAGCGAACATCGTCGTGGCTAAGGCTTTGTGGATTTTTAGAATCATGCTGATAACGCGTAAAGCGGTTATTGGCCGCGTCATACGCATTGAGACCGCCGCCCATGGTGCCAATCCAGAGCAGCCCCCGGCGATCCTCAAAAATAGAGTTAACCCGCAGATGGCTTATACTGTTCGGATTACGCGGGTCGGGCCGGTAGTGTGTAAAAACACCGGTGTCGCGGTTCATCAAGTCTAAGCCATTCCACGTTCCGACCCAAAAACGACCCTGACGATCTTCATACGCCGCCGCCACCAAATTATTGCTAATAGAAGTAGAGTCATTGACGTCAGAGCGGTAGAGCGAAAAACGTTCTCCGGCGCGATCAAAAGCGCTCAGTCCACCATTCCAGGTGCAGACCCACAGCGTCCCGCGTGAGTCTTCAAAAATGCTTTTAAGATCATTGTGGTTGAGACTCGCCGGATTTTTTTCGTCATGCACATAATGACGGAATTGCCCGGTGACGCGGTCAAATCGGTTCAAACCGCCGCCAAAGCTGCCGATCCAGATCAAACCGGCGCGATCTTCATAAATGGAGCTGACAAAGGCTGCGTTCAGGCTATTGGGATTATGGAAATCACGCTGATAATGCTGAAATTGGTAGCTGAGCGGGTCTAATTTGTTAAGTCCGCCGCCATAAGTGCCGACCCATAAAATCCCGGCCCGATCTTCATAGAGCGCATAAATATAGTTATTGCTGATGCTATGGACATCGTCCGGCTGATTGGCCCGGTACGTAAAGACGCCGGTTTGCCGATCCAATTTGGCCAGACCGCCTTCCCAGACGCCAGCCCACAACGTGCCGGAGTGATCTTCCCAAATTTCGGAGATATTCGGATGAACCGGACCGCCGGGTATAGCGGGGTTTGGCGAGTAGTGCCGGAAGGTTTTTGTAGCCGGATCAAAGGAATAGGCCCCGACACCGCGGGTAGCGATCCAGATTATGTCCGCTTTGCCGATGTAAATGCTGTTAATATTGTCATCTTCAAGCGGGCTATTTTCTTTTAGATACGCGGTGAAAGATTCGGTTTCCGGATCGAAGCAATTCAAACCGCGACGGGTCGCCAACCATAGTTTGCCGGTAGTGTCCGATTGAACGCGGCGGATAAAGTCATTACTCAGGCTATTTGGATTTTTCGGGTCATGACGGTAGGTTTTAAAAACGCCGCTTTTTGCATCAAAACGGCATAAGCCGCCGCCGTAGGTGCCGATCCACAGCGCACCCGATTTGTCCTGACAGATACCGCGAATGTTGTCATTGCTCAGAGCGGCGGGGTTTTTGGCATCGGCATGGTAAGCCTTGAACTGTTCCAAGGTCGCGTCAAAGCGATTCAAACCGCCGCCTTCCGTGCCGACCCATAAAACGCCGGCGGCATCTGTAAAAAGGATGCGGATATCATTGTGACTCAAGCTGTGCGGATTCGCCGGATTCGCCTTATAAACTACGAAATTGTAACCGTCATAACGATTAAGGCCATCCTCCGTGCCAATCCACATAAAACCCCGGACGTCCTGAAGAATAGACAGGATTACGCCGTGAGACAATCCGTCTTCCAGCGACAACCTGTCAAATTTGCGGTCGTTTTGGGCGCTGCTGATGACCGGTAAAAGCAGCGCCAGCAAGCTAATCCGTATTATTTTTTGACATAAGGCAGCGTGCGTCATGTTTTTCCTAATTGGGTGAGCGATTGGAAGGCACTTTACCAGTACAATAAATCACTCTTTTGATCTTTGCGCAATCCAAAAATTCCGGACCCCCGTGCGTTAAAAATCCGGCTTTAAGCACTTATCCCGCAAAACATCCTTGACTTTCATGCAAAAGAAACGAATTTATAGACAGTCTGATGAAAGACTTTACCAAATTTCGGGGTATTAACTTCTGCAAGTTGTGTCTGCTCTTTTGTTTTTGGCGATGTAGCACAGATTAGCAATCTGTGCTTTGTGGGGATAGGCACAGATTGCTAATCTGTGCTACAAACAGCCGGTCTCGTCTCCAAAAACATTTTCTTAAATGCTGTAGCCACTTAAACCGGTGAGATAATTTTATGGTTATTGATAAAACTCCGCCAATCATTCAATCGGAGCGGCTTCCAAAAACGACTGCGCGGCGAAAGCCCCCCTTACAAGCCGGCGACCGGCTGACACGGGAAGAGTTTGAGCGTCGCTATCAGGCCCATCCCGAAATCAAAAAAGCTGAACTTATCGAAGGAGTCGTCTACATACCTTCATCGGTCGGTTTGACGAAGCGTGGCGTACCGCCCTTACAAGCCGGCGACCGGTTGACGCGGGACGAGTTTGAGCGCCGCTATCAGGCCCATCCCGAAATCAAGAAAGCCGAACTTATCGAAGGAGTTGTCTATATGGCCTCACCGGTCAGCCACGAAGATCATGGTCGATCTCATTCTCATACGATCACATGCTTTGGCGTTTATGCCGCCGGGACTCGCGGCGCTGATTTAGGTGATAACTCCACCGTTCGGCTGGATTTGGAAAACGTGCCGCAGCCGGATATTCTGCTACGTCTGGAAACAAAGCGCGGCGGGCGTTCGCACATCGACGACGACGGCTATGTGATCGGCGCGCCGGAGTTAGTCGTGGAAGTAGCGGCCAGCAGCGCCAGTTACGATCTGCATGATAAAAAGCGGGTTTATGCCCGCAATGGTGTGCAGGAATATTTGGTCATTTTGACTCACGAACAACAAATTCAATGGTTTGCTTTACATGGCGGCGTTTATGAACCTTTGCCGGCTGACGAAAACGGCATTTGGCGCAGCGAGGTTTTTCCCGGCTTGTGGTTTAAGCCGGACTGTCTGTTTAATGAGGATTTGGCCGGTTTATTAGCTGTTGTCCAGCAAGGCCTGCAATCGCCGGAGCATCGGGCGTTTGTCGAAAAAATAGGGCGTTGATTTTTCCGCCCTTGCTCTTTCCGATGAAAGCGCAACAATCATGGTAACGCTGTAACTGTGGAGATTATTCCATGCGCTGTTTGACTCGAGTAACATTTGACCCGAATGTGATGGGCGGAAAACCCTGCATTCGCGGTTTGCGCGTAACAGTTGGAATGCTTGTCGGACTTGTTGCCTCCGGGCACTCTGCCGCCGATATTTTGCGCGCCTATCCGTATCTGGAAAATGAGGATATTTCCGAAGCGTTAGCTTACGCGGCTTGGCGTGTTGAAGAAGTTGAGCTGCCTTTGGCCTTTGGCTTATGCATGAGACAGTTATGGAAAAGTTTCTGTTTTTCACCTTCATCTTTTTTGGGCCGCTTTTAATTGCAATAGGTATTATTATTTACAACTTTACGGCCAAAAGGTTATCCTACACGATCGGCGACAAGCTTGTTATCGTCTCATTACCCAACATTTTTTTGATTGTGTGCTTCTTGACACGTGACCCTTTTCTATTATATCCTTTAAGTTATCTTGTCGCGGCAATTATCCTGTTTGTACAGTATAACCGTGGGTTTCCGAAAAACACATTACTTGGTAAATTTCTTTTATTCTGCGTACTGATATTGGCCGGTATTATTATGCTGATCCTAATTTTCTTAATCGTTACCAATGGTGGAAATATAGGTTAGCTTTCAATGATTAGCGGTTGTGGAAAAGATATTTTATGATAACGACAATAAATCCAAAACACCATAATGGTGGGAGGTTATAAGCAATGGCGGAAGCGAGTTCCAATTCAACTTTGCAAGGGCATATTGCCGCGGTGAAGGCCGGGCAACGCATCTTCGAGAATGTCTTCCAGAGCGTGTCGCGTATGATTCTGGAAGGCGCCATCGAAAAAGTAGTGGTCAATGGTAAAACGACGTATGACTTCAGCATTTTTCGCAACGGGCGCAAACATATCATCGGCATGTACGAAGAAATCAACAGCTTCGTCTCCTATGTCAAAGACGCGGCGGAAGGTGGATCGTCCAAGGAAATGGCCTATGTGCTGGTGGGTGAGCCGGGCAACGGCAAAACGTTCTTTGTCGATTTTTTGTGCGCGCGCTACCGCGATTTTTTGCAGGAAGACCGCAACCGGCGATATACATTCCAGTTCGTCGGAATTGAAAAATTAGGCACGTATGGCCGACTGAATGTGATCGAATCACAAACCTACGAAGACCCAATGATTCTGGCCATGAATCTATACCCGACGGAAAGCGAAAGCCGACGCCATTTGGTCGAGCAATACGGCTTTTCCGCTCACGAAATCGAAACGATTTTTGCCAACTACCGCCCGCTTGGCGCCTGCTCCAGCTATATCTGGAACGATATCCGTAACTATGCCGGCGACGACCTGGATACCTTGCTCAAATTCATTCGCATCGTGCCCGTGCCGTTAACTGAAAGTCTGGGCACCGTGACCGGTAAGTACGCGGCCAAAGACAAAATCACCTCCTCGGCGGTCGATTTGCTTGGCGAAGAATCTATCCAGCGCCTGCTGCACATCACCGATACCAACAATCCCTATCGGTTCGACCTGCGGCGCGGGGCGCTGGCACGGGTGGCCGGCGGAGGTATCCATTTTAGCGACGAAATTTACAAAAATAAGAAGGATTTGGTGCAGGTTTACCTCGGCGTGATTCAAAATCGCAATATCGAGATCGACGGCTTTAAATGGCCGATTGATATGCTGATCATCGCCACCAGCAACAATTCGGAATTCAACCGCTTTCTGGCCGAAAAAGAAGAAGCGCCGATTATCGACCGCTGCCGCATCTCCTACATCTCGCACAACACCAACTACAAGCTGCAAAAAGAGTTAACGGCCTACACCATCGGCAGCGAAGCGCGCACGACCTTAAACCGCGAGTACTTGCACCAGGACCCGAACTTGAACCACGCCGCCTCGGTGGCCGTCGTGCTGACCCGTCTGCCGCGCACGGAAAAGCTGTCGCCCATCGAGACGATGAAGTTGGCCGCCGGTGAAGTCGCCGGTGAAAAAAGCATCAAGACGCTGGCTGAAGTGATTGACATGCTTAATCAGGACCCGGACATCACCAAACGCTTCGGCCAGAAAGGTATGGGTCAGCGCAACCTGGGCCGCGCCTTGCAACTGCTGGTGGAAAGCTCAGAGACAAACGAAGGCCGCTGCATGTTTGCTTACGATGTCTTTAAGGCGCTGGAAAGGATTGTTCTGGATTATGTGTCCGACGCCAATGATCGCGCCAAATATCTGGAAGACCTCAAAATTGCCAAAGGCATGTACCGTGAGCGGATTATGACCGAAATGTTCAACGCCTATATGGATGAGCCTTACGCAATCCGCAAGGACGTGATGAACTATGTCAATATGATTATCGGCATTGACGCGGAAAATCTCGGCCCGGACAAAATGTGGAAGTACAAAGACCCGCAGTCCAACGAACTGAAAGCCATGAAGATTGACGAGCGTTACATCAAGAGCGTGGAAGAACGGCTGGGCCTGAAGACGGAAGAGCAACGAGAAACCTTCCGCACCGCCATCCGCAAAATCTACGGTCAAAAGCTGTCAGTTGACCCCAACTACGATTTTATGGACAACCTGGAGTTGGTCAAAGCCGTGACCGATGTCCGCTTAAAATCCGACATTGCCGGCGCCGGCAGCCTGATTGGCGCTTTAGCCAACCGTACCAACGAAGAAAATCAAAAGCTGTACGACCGCATGATCGAAACCATGCTCAACAAGCTGAACTATTGCAAGACCTGCGCTCAGAAGACGATTGAGTATTTCTGCACGCAGGAAGATGAGAATTGATTGTCGTAAGGAGTTTGTCATGCCAATTGCAATGTTAGACCGCCCAACCTTCCAAACCGATTTCGATCATGTTGAAAGTGCCCCGGACCGCTTAATCACCGGCGAAGAGTTTTTGGCAATGAACGACGAAGAAAACTGCGAACTAATTAACGGGAGGATCGTCCGAATGGGCTGGAATAGCGGAATGCATACCTATTTTATTTCGACTTTAGATTCGTTACTACGCATCTTCGTCGTCGGAAAAAAGCTTGGCTATGTCCTGGCCGGAGACGTAGGCATTTACATCCGCCGTAACCCGGATTCGGTGCGATGCGCCGACATCGCCTTTTATAGCAAGGAACGTCTGCCGGAGATCCCGACCACGGGTTTTATGACAATTGCGCCCAATCTGGCCGTCGAAATTATCTCCCCCGGTAGCACTTTTAACGATATGATGGCAAAAGTTGAAGAGTATTTTGCCATTGGCGTGGAACGTGTTTGGCTGGTGTCGCCGTCGGCAAAATCCATTTGGGTATGCCACAGCCCGGCAGACTGGAAACGCTTAAACATTGGCGATACCTTGTCAGGTGAAGGGGCTTTAGCCGGCTTTGAGTTGCCGTTAGCCGTTTTGTTTGACATAAATCTGTGAAGTCCATCCGTTGAAATAAACAGCCCTAACAATTCCGGAGGGCAAAATGCCTGACAAAATATTTGTTCTGACCGAAAGCATCGACAAAGGCATTATGCGGTCATGGCATTTTCAAGTCGCCAATAAATGCGAAATGGCCGAGTTCATTATCGCGAACTTAGACCGGTATGATACGATGTTCAAGGGTAGATTCTGGAGTTCTGGTTTGGCCGGCTGGCAGCGTCGGGAACAGCATACGCCGACAACATTGCTAAAGGCAATCGACAACAGTCATGTTGAGGGCGATAGCGTGTCCCGCTTCGAAATCCACGAGATCGATATGTCGAAAAACGGCGCGGAAGCAGAAGATGTCACCCGAACAAACAATGAAGAATTGTCCTTACTAATGAAAACAAACGCGCCCTATCGATTTGAAACCGACGACGCCCTTTTAAAAGAAGCCGGTGTTGACTACGGCAAAGCGGCGGATACGACAAAGAAGTCGCTGGCGTTTCAAGATTTTGACCTGACCGATTTGGAAAAAATGTTCGGGCTGCGGCAGCTTCGGCATATCCCGTTGCTTACGGAATGGTTGAATTTTGAACACGCGCTGTCTGATTATGAACGGCGCTATCTGTCGGACTTGCGGGATGAGTTGATCGACACGGTGGACGGCTGGAACGAAGAAGAATTGAAGATGCATTTTATCGGGCCGATGTTTAGCTTTGTCAACTTCACGACCGAGCATTTCAATATTTTTGCCAACCGCTACATTTCCGGCGCTGTCGGCGAGCATGATTTGGGCGGTTTTCCCGACAGTATGATTGCCAGCGGCCGACGCAAACCGGAATTACCCTACTTTTGCTTTCAGGAATATAAAAAGGAAAAAGACCCGGACGGCGACCCAGCCGGGCAGGCATTGGCGGCAATGATGTTGGCGCAAGAATTGAACGGCGGCAAGCGCCCGATTTACGGCTGCTATGTTGTGGGCCGCAACTGGTTTTTCATGGTTCTGCAGGGCAAAACGTATTGCATCAGCCAAAACTATTCCGCTACAAAAGATGAAATCTTCGACATCTTTCGAATTTTGAAAGGGTTGAAGCAGCGGATTATCACAATAGCAAGCGAATCCTGAGAGGAGGCCGTTATGATTTTCAGTGAATTTACGCTGACAAAATTGCACAAGATTTTTGGTTTGATCCAACGCATGGAATGCCCGATTCTGGATGAATGGCTGTCTTTCCCGTATGAACCGTCCGATCACGAAAATTGGCTGCTCCAAACCTTGCAGAAAGAATTGATCTATAACGTGGACGGCTGGAACGAAGAGGAGCTCAAGATGCACTTCATCGGCCCGGTGTTTAGCTTCATCAATTTTACGACCGAAAAATTCAATCTTTTTGCCGACCGTTACCTTTCAGGCAAAGTGGGCGATGTGGAATTGGGCGGCAAACCCGACAGCGTTATCGCTAGCGGTCGGTGGGAGCCGGACGTGCCCTACTTCTGCTTTCAGGAATACAAAAAAGAAAAAGACCCGGACGGCGATCCGACCGCGCAGGCTTTGGCGACAATGGTGCTGGCGCAAGAATTGAACGGCGGCAAGCATCCGATTTACGGCTGCTACGTCATAGGCCGCAATTGGTTTTTCATGGTTTTGCAGGGCAAAGAATACGGTATCAGCCAAAACTATTCCGCTACAAAGGACGAAATCTTCGACATCTTTCGGATTCTGAAAGGGTTGAAGCAGCGGATCATCGCGATAGCAAGCGAATCTTAACAAGAGGCGACCATGAGCCAACATGCCATCGAAATTATCGAAATCACGACGGTCGAAGCGCATCCCAACCCGGAAGTCGAGCGCATGGAGCTGACCCGGATTTGGGGCTGGCAATGCTGCATCGGCAAAGGACAGTTCAAGCCGGGTGATCGCGCTGTATACGTCCCGCCCGATTATGAAGTCCCGTTGGATCGTCCGGAATTTGACTTCTTAAAAAGGGTTGACAGCAAAGAATATGAGCGAATCCGCGTGCGCCGCTTCAAGGGCGCTTACAGCCAGGGCTTGCTGATTTCCGTGCCACCGGCGCTGGCGCATTTGCCGGTCGGCGCAAATGTGATGGATGATTTGGGCATACGCCGCTACGAACCGCCGCTTTCCTTCGATACCGCCGGCGATCACGTCCCGGCCCCGGTCGGTGTCTATGCGCCCAAGTTTGATGTGGAAAACTATCAGCGCTACCCCGATTTGCTGCAACCGGGCGAAATTACGATTGTCACCGAAAAAATTCACGGCGCGAATGGACGCTTCACCTTTGCCAAAAACCAAAGCGGGCAAGCGGAGCAATACGTCGGCAGCCGCAATAATTGGATGAAAGAGACCGATAGCAGTGTATATTGGCAGGCGATCAAGCAAAATCCGGGCATCGGCGACTGGTGCCGCGCCAATCCGGACAAAGTGCTGTACGGCGAAGTATTCGGCAACGTGCAAATCCTGAAATACGGGGCCAAGCGCAACGAGATTTTTTTCTGCGCCTTTGCCATCTTGGACAAAATGCGCTGGCTGGACTACGACGAGATGACGCAAAGCATCACGCCGTTCGGGATTAAAGGCGCGCCGCATGTCTACACCGGCCCGTTTGATCCGGCGCACATCCTGCCGCTGGCGGAAGCGGACAGCCGCTGGCCGGGAGCAAACCACCCGGCGGAAGGTGTTGTCATTACGCCCGTCCACGAGCGCATTTCGGAAACGATCGGCCGGCTGTGTTTGAAGGCGGTTAGCAACCGCTATCTGGAGAAATATTGAATCAGCGTGACAGCTCGGTTACATGGGTGAACAGGATGGACAGGGGGTAAAATGGAACCGGCTGAGTGCACAAGTTATCCGTCGATTTCCCACAATCGGCATGAAAGCGATGGTTTTGAAATGAAAAGTAAATTGCTTGATTTATACAACCGGCTTAAAGCCGACGGACTCACGCCCGAACAGGACGCCAAAATTCGGCTTGAGCTGGACGGGAAACTTTTGCATGAACAGCCTCTGGCTGAAGTTGAGACGGAGAATCCGCTCAACATGGCTTTGAACTTGCACCGTTTTGGCGATTTCAACGCATTGCAAGCCATGACCGAGCCCAGAGGCTATGTGACGCGCCTCAATTCCATTGACGATTTGCTGGAGCGGGATAAACTGCGTGAAAAAGACGGCTTTCCGCGCAAAATCCGGGTCGGCCGGCTGATCAAGCCCGGCAAAGGCGGCAAGGATAAAATCGTCATTGTGCCGACAACGGTGGAAGAAAAATTTATGCACGATCAAATCGCCGCCCCGGAAGATGGCGGCGCCACGGGCGGTCACGGCGAAGGCAAGGAAGGCGAGGTCATCGGCGAGCAGCCTATTCGTACCCAGGATGGGGCCGGCAGCGGGTCTGGCGAAGGCGGCGGCGGTCAGCATGAAATGGAG
Source organism: uncultured Gemmatimonadota bacterium (assembly GCA_964404765.1). GTDB lineage: Bacteria > 4572-55 > 4572-55 > 4572-55 > 4572-55 > CAYOLL01. Next base: position 24,887 of record CAYOLL010000023.1, read on the forward strand.
TCCAGCGCTTACGATCTGGGTCGCATTTTAACCGAAAAATTTGAGCTGCCGAATCTCAAAGATAAAGGCAAGAAGCGCTCGCTAACCCGCTTCACCTATGACATGACCGATAAAAATCGCGGCTTTGGCCAGGTGCTGGATAAAAAAGCAACCGTTAAGCGCATTCTGGAGACCAACATCGCGCTTGGCAACGTGCCCGATATAAACAATATCGATACGACCCATTTTTTAGTCGCGCCGCGCGATAAAGTATACCGTATTTTATCCCGCGAAAAAGATTACGAATCTCAAGCAATGGTCTTTTTCCTGCGTGACTATTCCGGCTCCATGTCCGGCAAACCAACCGAGTTAATTGTCTCGCAGCATGTTTTGTTATATAGCTGGCTATTGTACCAATTTGACAAGCAAGTAGAAACGCGTTTTATTTTGCACGATACGGACGCATTGGAAGTACCTGATTTTTATACATATTACAGTTCGAAAGTGGCCGGCGGAACAAAAGTGTCGTCAGCCTATCGCTTAGTCAACAAGATTGTCGAAAAGGGCAACTTGGCTAAAGATTACAACATCTATATTTTTCATGGCACGGACGGCGACGATTGGGACACCAACGGCCGGGAAGCCATTCCGGAGCTGCGCAAGATGCTGACGTATGCCAATCGCATCGGCATCACCATTGCCGAGCATACCTCCGGCGCGCGCTCCAGCAGCGAAGTCGAACGCTATCTGACAAATTCCGGCTTGCTAAAGGAAAAACCTAACTTGATCCGACTGGATGTCATTCAAAAAGATGCGATTGAAACGCGCATTATCGAAGGAATTAAGAAGTTAATTTCGTAATTTTGAGTAAATTATTCTCCGGAGGAACAGCGTATGCGGAAGTTAATTTTTTCACTCGTTGCAGTAGCCTTGATAGCCACGACAGTTTCAGCCCAATCACATGCTGAAATCTGGCCTTTAAAAGACAATACGTTATTTCAGGACAACACCGGCAGTTTAAGCAACGGCGCCGGGATTTATTTTTTTGCCGGAAAAATCAACAATGGCGGTATCCGCCGCGGTCTTCTGGCATTTGATATTGCCGCCAATGTGCCTTCGGGTGCGCGGATTGATAGCGTGATACTAACCCTGCGTATGTCGCGAACCAATGCTGGCGCCGGTCAACAAACTTTCACCCTACATAAAGCTCTTGCCAATTGGGGCGAAGGTTCATCGAATGCCGGCGGCGAGGAAGGCGGCGGCAGCCCGGCCACAACAGGCGATGCTACCTGGCGACATCGCTTCTTCAACACGGCATTTTGGACAACCCCGGGCGGTGATTTTTCCCAATCGGCCAGCGCCGGCCGGGTCGTTGATGGCATCGCATTCTATACCTGGGGACCGACGCCGGAATTGACGGCGGATGTGCAGTCCTGGCTGGATAATCCCGGCTCAAACTTCGGTTGGGTGATGTTGGGCGACGAAAGCGCTTCGCTAACCGCCAAGCGATTCGACTCACGGGACAACAGCGCCGCCGCCAACCGTCCCAAATTGACGGTATATTTCCAGACCTCCAACAGCATTGAAAATGAAACCGCGCCATCTTCAATGACAACCCTTCTGCGGCAAAACACGCCAAATCCTTTCCAAAGCCAAACCCAAATTCGTTTTACCCTGAATCATTCGGAACATGCCAATCTATCGGTCTACAGCATTGCCGGACAAAAAGTGGCCGCCTTGATAAACCAATCGCTGCCCGGCGGCGAGCATACCGCCGTTTTTGACGGATCGAACCTTGCGCCGGGAATTTACTTTTATCAATTAACCACGACGGCGGGTAAGAGGACCCAAAAAATGCTGTTGATGCGTTAAACGGAGTTACCGGCACATTTTTCACCTTTCGTGAAGCAAAACCTTTACCTTTCACAATTCTTAATTCTTAAATATCCCAAGGAGCAAGTTGTATGAAAAAATTCATATTAATTGGCCTGGCGTTGACCGTTTGTTTATTGGCAAAACCGGTCTTTGCCGATGTTCACCTGACGGCTAAACTAACCGTCAGCCAGGAAGTTCATGATGTCACGTCGGCGGCAAAAGGAACCGGCGTTTTTACGTTACACGGTAATGAATTGCGTTTTAGCGTGACGGTGGAAGGACTGAGCGGGCCCATCGTGGCGGCGCATTTTCACCATGCCCCGACCGGCCAAAACGGGAGCGTCGTCCATGGCATTATCGGCGATTTAAAAGGTAACACCGCGTACGGCGTATGGCGGGCCAGTGACGCCCAACCACTCACCCCGGAACTGATCGCCGCGCTGATGACGGGCCGCCTCTATGTCAATGTCCACACCGCAAATTACCCCGGCGGCGAGGTTCGTGGCCAAATCGTTCCCAGCGACGGCACGGCCCTTTTTGCGCGTCTAACTCCCGAACAGGAAGCTCATGCCGTCACTGCGGAAGGCGCAGCCGGCACCGCCGCTTTCAGTTACGGGAATGGGGTCGGTTTAGCCTTTTATGTGACGGTAAACGGTCTGAGCGGTAACATCGCCGCCGCCCACATTCATGTTGCGGAAACAGGCGTCAGCGGCGGCGTGATTCGACCTTTGACAACCAGTTTTGCCGGTAACGCCGCTTACGGTTTGTGGACTGCCGAAGATAATGAACCCTTAACCGCCGAGCGGGTTAGAGACTTGCTGTTGGGCAAGCTGTATATAAATGTGCATACAGGCACCAATCCGGCAGGTGAACTGCGCGGCCAGATTTTACTCAACGGCGGTTGGGGTTTTACAGCCGCCATGGATACGACCCAGGAAAGTCATACCGTCAATTCGGGCGCGACCGCCACTGCCGTGTTGACCTATACTCCGGCTGGCCTGGTCTATCGGTTGACGGCGCAGGGTTTGAGCGGGGATATCGCCGGCGCGCATTTTCATGCGGCCCCGCCGGGAACCAACGGCAGCGTCATTCGTGCGATTACCGGCGATTTTGCCGGAATGACTGCCGCCGGGGTCTGGCTGCCTGGCGATGCTCAGCCGTTTGACCAGGCGCAAGTGGCAAACCTGTTATCGGGGAATCTGTACTTAAACATTCATACGTCCGCCTATCCGGCGGGAGAAATTCGCGGGCAGGTTTTAGCGGCAAAAGGAACCGTCTTTTCAGCCGAGTTGACCACGGCGCAAGAAGTCCAGGGGGTAACCGGCAACGCTCGCGGTACCGCTTATGTGGTCCTGAACGGTGATGTGGCTGCGTTCCGGATGACGGTGAACGGGCTGAGCGGCCCGATTCAAAACGCCCATTTTCACAAAGCCGCGATGGGTATTAACGGCGGGGTGGTTCGCGGCATTGCCGCCGACTTTGTGGGCCAGACCACTGCCGGCGTCTGGACAGGCAGCGACACCCAACCCCTGACCGCCGAGCTAATCCGTGATCTGCTAATGTGCAATCTGTATCTGAACGTCCATACCCCGACAAATGGCGGCGGCGAGATTCGGGGCCAGGTTCTGCCCGCTGGCGGAACCGGCTTCTTTGCCAATATGAGCGGCGCTCAAGACGGTCTGACAAACACCGCGGCAGGAACAGGGACATTTTTGCTCACCGGCGAAGGCCTGGTCTACGACGTGACCGTGACCGGGCTCAGCGATAATCTGACGGCGGCTCACTTTCATAAAGCCCCGGCCGGAATAAATGGGAGTGTGGTCCGCGCGCTGACGACTGATTTTAAGGGCAATACCGCGGCCGGCGTATGGCGTTGGAACGATCCCCAACCCTTGACAGCAGAACTGGTCAAAGATCTGCTGGCCGGCAACCTGTATGTCAACGTGCATACCGCCATGAATCCGACCGGCGAAGTGCGCGGCCAGGTTTATCTAAACGGCGGGATCGGCGCAGCTGCGGTAATGACCGCCAATCAAGAAGTTCAATCCGTGACCAGCGCGGGCAAGGGCAGCGCCGCCCTGACGCTGACCGACCAGGGGATCGTCTTTAATGTGACCGTCAACGACTTAACCGGGACCATGGCCGCCGCCCACTTTCATCGCGCCCCTGTCGCCACCAACGGCGGGGTGGTGCGCCCCATTACCGCTGATTTTGACAGCCTGACGGCTTTTGGCGTCTGGACACCGGGGGACCCCAATGCGTTGACAACGGATTTGATCATCGCCTACCTGACCGAAGGACTCTACCTGAACGCCCATACTCAACAGTACCCGCAAGGGGAAATTCGGGGACAGATCAGCACCAACGGCGTCCTGAAGCCGGAGGACCCCACTGACATTGACGACAGCGAAGCAAACGGCGCGGTCACAGGGTTTGCGCTCTTGCAGAATCAACCGAACCCGTTTAACCGGGCCACGCGTATTGCGTATGCTCTGCCCCGCAGCGCCCGGGTGACAATCGAAGTTTATAATATAGCCGGGCAAAAAATTCAAACCCTAGTGGATCAACCGATGGCCGCCGGTCAACATGAGACTGCCTGGGACGGTAAAAACGACGCAGGCCAAGCCGTGTCAAACGGCCTGTACTTTTATCGCTTGAAAGCGGATGCTGTTTTTACTTCGGAAACAAGAAGAGCGATATTATTAAAGTAAATGGGGGCATGTTTCAAAACCGGGTATTTTCCGTCTAACAGGTTGATTGTCATTCCGGCATGTTTTAGCCGGAATCTATGCGCAAAATGGTATCAAGCGAAGCATCTTCATTCAAATTAGCATCACTACCCGCATAGAGTTCCCGATAAGGGCGCCGGAAATGGCAGTGATAAACTGTTAGACGGAAAATGAAACATGCCAGCGTTTTCAATTATGCGAAAGAATTCGTAACCGATAACATTGTCTGTTAAAATTAAAAGGAGTTTTTCATGAAATCTTATCTTGTCGCTTTAGTGATCGGACTCACGCTGGGAAGCTCGGCTTATGCCGACGAGTGCCGGGTTGACCCAAAACAAAAGAATGTAATCAAATTCTTGTCCGATGCGCCGATCGAAGATTTTGAAGGCGTGACCGATAAAGTTGACGGCTACGTAAAATGGGATGCGGATGGACTTGAAAAAGCGCTGGAAATTGAGAAAATCGCCGAAAAGAGTGAGTTTTACTTTGAAGTCGATTTGGATGGGCTCGATACGGGCATTGGGTTGCGCAATCGCCACATGCGCGAAAATTATTTGGAAACCGATAAGAAGCCAGAATATCGTTATACCCATTTTCAAGGTAAAATCACTAAAATCGAGCGGAAGCCACAGCCCGGAACCGAGGCGACGGCGTCCACAAACGAGTATCTGCTCCTAACCGAAGGTAAGTTTTTTGTTCACGGCGTCGAGCAGGATTATAAAATTCCCGTGACAGTTACGGCATTAGCTGATAATATTTATAAAATCCATGTCGAATTTGAAGTGCCGATTTCTAAATTTGACATTAAGGTGCCATCGATCATGTTTTATAAGATTGACGAAAACATGCAACTGACCTTAGATTTTTTTGTTAAAAAAGTCACGGATACAAAACCGGCTGATACTAAGGAAGAACCCAAAAACTAAACAAGGAGACCGATATTGAAAGCGCATCTCAAAGTTGTAGCCTGCGCATTTTTTATACTGGCCGCACATTCCGTTGTTTGGGCGCAGAGTGCGCCCGGCTGGAAGCGGACGGAAGCAAAGCCAAGGGACCTGCAGCTATTTCATTCACCCCACGCTATCAATTTGCCAACCGCAGAGACATTGCAAAAAGGCGACTTTGAATTTGAGATTTCCCATCGCTTTGTGCCGCAAATTGATGACTCGGAGCAGCTTTTCGGTCTGGACGGGCCGGTCAACATGCGCTTTGCGCTGGGCTACGCGCCGTCCAACCGGATGATTGTCACGTTAGGCCGCAGTAATTACAATGATAACGTAGACTTGGCCGTCAAATATAAAGGGCTGCAAATTCATCACGCAAAGGCGCCCATATTAGTAGCGCTGCAGGGCGGCGCGGCCTGGAATACAGCAGAAATCAGCGGGCGCGACAAGACCGACAGCAAAAACTTTCAGTACTTCGGCCAGGCGGTTATCAACACCCTCATCAGCAAAAAACTTGGGCTTGGGCTTGTGCCGTCCTATTTGCATAACACCGATATTTTGTGTGAATGCACGGAATCATCCGTCCTTATCGGCACGTACGCCCAAGTATATTTAGGCAAAATGTGGAGTGTGCTGGGCGAAGGCAATTTCACCGTTGATGGCCTCCGTGATCAATATGATTCCATGTCGTTTGGCCTTGAGTTAGAAACCGGTGGTCACTTTTTTAAACTTTTTTTGACAAACAACAACCGAATCAATCCGTCACAGTTTTTGGCTGGAGCAGACCTGGAGTCGGACTTGCGGCTTGGCTTTGTTATTACCCGCCTGCTGAAGCTTTAGTTATACTTTCACAGGGCATAATTTTTCACTTCGCCACGAAGCCACAAAGTCACGAAAAAAGCAAAAATAAAGGCTTTTCTTCGTGCCTTCGAGTCTTCGTGGCAAAACCTTGTGCCCGTTGAGAGTATAAGAATGCCAAAACTGAAAATGATTTACGCCCAAAAACCCTAAAAGTATTTCAGCACCTTCATTTCAAACAACTTGCCGAGTGAAGTAATGCATGTCTGAACCGGGATCAAAAATTTTAGTTGTAGACGATACACTCAGCATCCGCAAAATGCTGAATCTTTATTTGACGCGTAGCGGGCATAAAGTCGAAGAAGCCGATAATGGCCAGCGGGCATTGGAAGTAATGCGCACGTTTCAGCCGGACCTGATGATTCTGGACATCGCCATGCCGATAATGAATGGTCTGGAAACGCTGGAAAAAGTGCGGGAATTCGATTCGATTTTGCCGGTCATCATGGTGACGGCGAACGACTCGAAGGAAAACATTCGTAAAGCCTTGCACAGCGGGGCATTTGCATTTATTAGCAAACCGGTTAAGTTTGAAGAACTGGAGCGCTTAATACATGACGGTTTGCGGCGCCGTGAGATTGCGGATCTAAAGCAAAAAATAGCGGAATCGTCGCGCTTTATCGCGGTTGGCGAAATGGCCGGCCAAGTCGCCCATGAAGTCCTAAATCCCATTACCGCCGTCATGACCCGCATCGAAGAAATGGTCGAAACGACCCCGTCGCCCGAAGAGAGCGGCCTGCATTTAATCAGCGAAGTCGTTACCACCTGGCAAGATCATCATCAGCGCAGCGACTTAATCGACTATCTCATGCGGCCATCCGGGTTTACCGCCGGCCGAACATGCGCCGACGAAGATTTTGGCGACTTGTTAAACATTGTCAGCGAGTATATTGAGCGGGAAAATAATTATCGGGAAAACATGCTTTTCCTGCAAAAAGCGATTATGCGGATTATCAAGATTGTGGATAGTTTGCGCCGTTTATCCCGCACAAACAGTAATATGGCGGTCATTAGTATCAATGCTGTCGTAAACGAAACCCTGGAATTGCTCAACGACCAAATCCGCAAGCGCAATATCGAAGTGGTTCGCAATCTTGATCTGAATATTCCAGAAGTCTATGCCGACTTTGATGAAATGATTCAGGTTATCACCAATTTAACCAAAAATGCGATGCAGGCAATCGACAAAAATCGAAAGCCAGGCATTTTAAAATTCGACACGGGCTACAAAAACGACCGTATCGAACTTCGGATTACAGATAACGGTACGGGAATTCCGTTGGAGCTGCAAAAAATAAATTTTGACCGCACTTTTACCACCAAAGACGCCAGCGAAGGGACCGGGTTGGGATTAGGCATTAGCCGGCGGATCGTCCGCAAGTTTCATGGTGATGTGCAGTTGGAATGGAGCGAAGTCGGGCAGGGTACCCGCTTTTTAATCTGGCTGGCGCCCTATACCGGCGAAGCCAGACCCGAAGCCGGTGACGTAAATCTGACTTCTGAATAAACTTGACGACAACAGCTTTTATGTATTATAATAAGTAATTGACAGTCCGAAAATCGGGAATTTATTTAAGCGGCGTTCCTGAACGTCAAAATTCAAATTTCAAAAACTTCATGAAGCTTAGCGTCTTCGGGGCCTTTGTGGCTATGTACCCATTTTTCAGACTGCAGAATTCACTCTAAATCGTGAGGAAATTTACCGAATGAATACTCGAATTCTATTGGTTGACGACGAAGATTATATCTTACAGTCCTATGCCAAAATTTTAACGCCCGAAGACGAGGAAAGTGCAACAGCCTCGGCGATGGCCAAGCGCAAAGGAAAACAGGGTCAAAGCGGCGTCGCATTTCCGGAGTACAAGCTATACTTTGCGTACAGCGGTGAGGAAGCTGTTCGTATTCAGGAAGATGAACTGCGCTTTAACAATAAGATTGCCGTAGCCTTTGTCGATATGAAAATGCCGGGCGGCATCGACGGCCTGGAGACGATCAAAGTCTTGCGCGAGCGCGACCCGGATATTCTGTGCGCAGTGGTGACGGCTTATACCGATCGCAGTATTTTGCAGATCAGCGCTGTTTTTAACTCGCCGGATGAGTGGATCTATTTTAATAAGCCCTTTAGCAAAGGCGAGTTGCAGCAGGCGGCTTTCCACTTAGTTTCATCGTATCGCCGGCGCGATCAAAATCGGCAGGCCGCGCAAATGATCGACAAATTGGTAAAGTCCTATGTCAAGCAAAAGGATTTAATCAAAAAAGTGTATGACAGCATGTTACCGGACGAACAGTTGGAAAAAGTTGCCGGCTGGAGCAAATCCTTGATGTAGATGTAGGAATCGCAAAATTTATTTTGCCAAAAAAGCCCGTAAGCTTATGCTGCGGGCTTTTTTATTGCCAATAGATCCTGATAAATTCGAATAACATTTTGCGCGGCGGTTTGCCAGGTCAGATGCATAACGCAAGCCGACGGAATTCGGTCGGGAAAACCGCGCCGCCATTCCGCCAAAATCAAATGCGCCCACTCCGCAGCCTGAAAATGATCTAAAAAGTATGGAGACGAGCCCAGAATTTCGGCTAATACGGCATTTTTATAGCAAAAGATTGGGCAACCGTGCCAAATGGCCTCAAACGGGGTGAAGCCAAACCCTTCGTAGCCGGAAGCATTTGCAAAAAAAACAGCTTGCCGATAAAAACCGGGCAAATCCACCGTCGCGACCGAGGTCAGAATATGGATATCGTCACGAAACGGTGAGCGCTCTCTGGCCGCTTGAACCGCCTCGTAGCCGTTTGCACGATGCCCAACGATGTAAAAGGGCAGCTTAAATAAAGGATCACGTCGCAAATAATTATAAACTTCAATTAAAAAAGGAATATTTTTACGCTTTTCGAGTGTGTTGACCGCCAACATGCCGGGACACGCCATCGGATTGGTGGAAAAGTTGCCCAGATGGTCAAGGCCCGGATAGACCGCTTCAATTTTTGCGGGAAATTCAGGAAAAATCCGCGCCACATCCTGCTGCGTCGCTTTGGAAATCGTCAGGATGCCGTCGGCTCTTTGCAAAAAATGGGGCATTCGCCAGTGAAAATAAGCCTGCTTTATGGCCGGGTATTGCGCCGGATGAAGCAGAAAACCCAAATCAAAAACATTGGTCAGCAGTCGATAAGATGGCGTGGCCGGCGGCGTCAAATAATGCATGGCATGGAACAAATCTACTTTGCTTTCCAGCAAAAGCCGTGGGAGTTGATATTCATAAAACCAAAGCAGGTGCGGCTTATGGTGGATTGGCCGGCACAGGATCGCGTCACCGGGCTGTGCAGCATTTTCAAAAAGTGATAAGTGCGTCGGCTTACAAAAAACGGTGACGGCAAAAGGGCGGTCGGCTTTCAACAGCGCGCGCGTGAGCTCGCAGATGTAGATGGCCGCCCCGGAAAAGTTGGCCGGCAGGCACAAACAATCCAGGCCAACCCGCGGACGGCGTAACTTGGCGGAATGAATCAGGATTTGAGCCATTGGACGATGGCGGGAAAATGATCGTGGATGCAATCTGGGTGGGTCAACATGTTGATATGACCGTAGTTGTGATGATTGCCAAAATTTTTACCGATTAGCCGTAGTTCGGCCCGGCGCGATTCGCTTTCGTCCATCAATAGGCGCACGTCTGCGGGATGGCCGAGACACCGGTCGTTTATGGCCGCTACATATAGGATGGGCGGTAAATCTATCTTTTTGAGCATAGTGTGATAATCAAAGGCGTCGGAGCAGTCCTCCCAGGCATCGGCTTTAACCCAGGCTACGCAGTCACGCCAGGTTGCGGCGGACTCGCTGTCCGAGCCAATGCCATATCGCCTGGCATCCAAAAAGCCGTCTTTGCGGACTAACCATCGACAGACCCGATTCCAGACAATATCAATATATAATAAACGATGGAAGTTTTTGACCCGCACACGCCGTTTAGCGCCAAAGTATACGGCCTTGCGGACATTCCGGCACAAATGCGGGAATCGCGCCAGCGCCGCCGTCGCCAAAACGCCGCCCCATGAATGGGCCATCCAGATCTGCGGCCGGTCGCCGCGTAGTTCCCGAATCTTTGCGGCACTGGCCGGAATATCCCCACAGATCAAGTCATATTGCGTAAAACGGGATGCGCCGCTTGTTTTTGGCCGGCTTTCGCCGCGGCCGCGCAGATCAAGCACGTAGCAATCAAAGCCCTGGTCAGCCAGGTATGGCGCCAGCCCCTTACCGCTGTTGGAATAAAATATGCGCCCGTTCTCTACCTGTCCGTGGATCAGCAAAACCGGGTCGCCGTCGGCCTGACCGATGCGCTTTATGTGCAGGGTATCGGAAGAGTTAAGCGATAAATAGATGGATTCGGTAATCATAGTATACCCAATGTCATTAAGTTAAGGACAGCCGACCCATATAGTCATTCTGAAAGAATCCTTTTCGAATCAAGCGCCATACTGTTATGAAAAAAGTATCCCCTCAACAAAGCCGGGTAAAATGAACCTTGCGAAGGTTACATTTGGTGTGGAAGCCAACGCTTTCAAGGTTCCGGGAATTTACCGGCGTGAACCTTCGCAAGGTTTGCCCGGAAATTCTGAAAAAAGATGCTTTCAGCATGACAATCCAGCCTTGTGCTTAACGTAATGCCATTAAATATACACCGCTAATTCCAAAGATAAAGAAAAATGTGCGCTTGACAAAATTCTTGACTTTACCCCGCAGACTTGATAGCTTTTGACCAGCAATTTAAGAGCAGCCTAATTTTTGTTACGAATAACCTTTGGAGGAACATCATGTCGAAACCGGTGCGGGTGCGCATTGCGCCCAGTCCAACCGGACACTTGCACGTCGGCGTCGCCCGGACAGCCATTCTGAATTGGCTGTTTGCCCGTCATCATCAGGGCAAATTTATTGTGCGGATTGAAGATACGGATCAGGCTCGCTCCAGCCAGGCCTCCGAAGACATGATCTTGCATGATTTGCGCTGGTTGGGTCTGAATTGGGATGAGGGTCCCGATAAAGGCGGCGAATTTGGGCCATATCACCAAATGAAACGCCTGCACTTGTACGAACAGGTTGCCCAGGAAATGATTACGCGCGGCGCGGCTTTCCGCTGCTTTGTTCAGCAAGACGATATTGACGCCAATCGCGAAAAAGCATTAGCCGAGAGCGCTTCGACCGTTTTTCGCAGTCCATATCGTGATGCGCCTCCATCGGTCTGGGAGGCAAAATTGGCCGCCGGGGAAAAGCCTTCCATTCGACTGCGCGTACCCGATGCAATCGAATCGGTGACCGTGCCGGATCGCATCAAAGGCGACACGGTTTTCAAAGCGGAAACATTGCCCGATTTTGTGCTGTTGCGTTCCAACGGTGTGCCGTCCTATAATTTCGCCGTAGTGGTCGATGACGCGCTCATGCAGATTTCCCATGTTATTCGCGGCGATGACCATCTGACCAATACACCCAAGCAAATGTTGATTTATCAGGCCATGGGTTGGGAGTTACCCGTTTTTGCCCATGTACCGATGATTCTGGGCGGTGACCGTTCTAAGCTTTCCAAACGACATGGCTCGGTGTCCATCGGGCAGTTCATGGCGGAAGGCTATCTGCCGCACGCAATTGTTAATTTCCTAAGCCTGCTCGGCTGGTCTTCGGAAACGCAGCAGGAGCTTTTAGCGTTGGATGAACTGATCGCCCAGATCAATCTGGATCGTATTTCCAGCAGCGCGGCCGTGTTTGATCAAGTTAAACTCAACTGGATGAATGGTCATTACATCCGCCAATTAAGCGAGGCCGACTATGTGCGGCTGGCCACGCCCTACCTGCAGCAAGCCGGCTATCCGGCAACCGACGACGCTATAACTACCAAAGTGCTGCTTTCCGTGCGCGAAAAAGTCGAGACGTTGTCACAGGTTGTGAATCATACCAAAATATATTTTGATCCACAGTTGACTTTTGAAAATGAGGACGCCCGGGCGATTGCCCAAAGCACAACCAGCCGTCAAATCTTTGCGACTTTTTGTGAGGAATTAAGCCGTGTTACAGCAATTGACACAAACAGCTTCCGTGAGATCATGAAAAGTGTGCAAAAGATAACCGGTATTAAGGGCAAAGAGTTGTGGATTCCGATTCGTGTTGGTCTGACCGGGCAGGTTCATGGCCCGGATCTGGGCATTATTGTCGAAGTTCTTGGCCGCGAAAAGTGTTTGGAGCGAGTGCGGCAAGCCTCTTAATTAAAGGATAATAGTCATGCAAGCCATCCAACTGCCGCAAGTCGTTGAAGCGTTGCAAAACCTCTCCGGCGAAAAGCTGCGCTTTGTCTATGATCTGGTTCAGTTCTTGACGGAACAAGGCGGTAAGCGCAAGCGCAAAAAAGCGCCGGTTGTGGTCATCTCCGCCGCGGAGTATGAAGAGCTGCAAAAGCTGAAGCGTTTGACCACCTTTCATGCGTTTGCGCGGGAATTAGGCCGGGATGTGGAAGAGCGCGGGCTGACGGAAGAAGAACTGATGGCCGACCTCGAGATCACCAAACGACAGGTCTTTGAGGAATATTATGGCCAGGTTCGCTAAAAAACTGCGCGTTTTTGTTGACGCTAACATTCTTTTTGCCGGTTCAATTTACCCACGCTGGCCGTATGAGGTTTTGCGACATGGCCTGCTGGGTAATATTCAACTTATTACCAGTTCTCTGGCAATGGACCAATGTCATCGCAATCTGCAGCAAAAATTTCCGTTCGCACTTAAACGCTTTGAAGAATTCCTGGCGGAAGCCAATCACAAACTCGCACCCGAGCCGTCCGACGACGAAATTGAAGCCCACAAAACGCTCGTCCGCGACATTACCGACGTGCCGATTGCCCTGTCCGCCATCAAAGCCAAAGCGGATTATCTGGTCAGCGAAGACAAAGACCTGACCGACAAAAATGACAGCACAGCGGAGTTGCACCGGCAAATCAAGGTCCGGATTTCCGGCACATTTCTGCGGGAAGTGATGGGCTGGACAAGCGGGCAATTGGAAGCCATCCGCCACCGCAAATGGAGCGATATGCCTGAAGATACGCTGAGAAATTTAAAGCATTCGGCTACTTAAAGCTGACAGATTGCTGTTCCTTGCTATCTTCGTATAACAGCTTTTTTATATGACAGTTAGATATTTTAATTGACAACAAACTTTAAGTGATCTATAATGTTTTTGTGTTGTAACATCGGGGGAAGAAACATGCAGGGACTGGTGTTAAATTCTCCGCGAAATGTAAATATTCTTTACTGTGGGCGTTGAATACCAATAATAATCTATTTTCAGCAGCCACGGCGCAAAGCCAAAGCTGAACATTTCATTTTCTGGCGGAGGTAAACATAAATGGCTGAAAAACCTGAAGGCAAACCCGAAAGCAAACCGGCAGCCGCTCCTGCAGCGGCGCCAAAGCCGGCCGGCGCAGGTGTCAAGGACGAGACAAAAACCTACATCATGATTTTGGTGGGTGGGGTACTGGCAATTACCGTATTAGGCGCTTTGGCCTGGTATTTAATTGTTCAAAAGTTTTCCGGATCTCCGGAAGATATGGTTGCTGATAACAGCAAAAAGCAAGAGCTGAGCGATGCAAAGAATTCTGGTGTTTTTGGGGTCACTAATACGGAACCCAAAGCAGACGCCGTCAACACGGGTGAGCCTAAAAAAGAAGCGGCCGTGCCAGCCACAACTGACAGCACAAAAACAGTTGCGGCCACCACGACTCAGCCGACAGCAACCACGCCGACAACAACTGCGGCAAAGCCCGGCGAATCGGCTAAACCAGCTTCGGGAACAAGCGGCGCTGTAACCTCTACAACCAGCACACCGCCGGCAACAGCTCCAACAACAACGACTTCTACCGCCCCGGCAACCAGCGTAGCAAAAACGGATACCGCAATTGCCATGCGGGTGCCGACATCTACCAAGCGCCCCCCGGTAACCACAACAACTAGTGCCCCAACGACGCCAACAACTGCGGCGACGACAGAGACTTCAAAACCGTCAACATCCACTGCGCCGGCTCCAACAGCAGCAACAACGACGGCTTTGGCGACAACGTCAACAAAACCTGCTGCGACTTCAACAACGACGACTTCGGCGACAACGTCAACAAAACCTGCTGCGACTTCTACAACAGCGACAACGACGACTCCAGCGACAACGTCAACAAAACCTGCGGCGACTTCTACAACGCCGACTACGACGACTTCGGCGACAACGTCAACAAAGCCTGCGGCGACTTCTACAGCAGCGACGCCCACGACTTCGGCGACATCATCATCCGGCACTGCCGCAGAACCGACAAAAGCAACGGCAAAAAGCAGCGATTACCCGCCGGCCAGTCGTATGCCATATTCGGTGCTGGTTCACTCGTTTACAGATGATGTCAATAATAGTGGCCTGTTAAAAGCCAGCAAAGCCGCGCAAGCGCTAAATGCGAAGGGTATGGGCGCTTTCTGGACCAAGGCAATGATTGATGGCAAGGTTTGGTATCGGGTGATGGTTGGCGTTTTCTCGTCAAAAAAAGAAGCTAATGCCGCGGCGGATGATCTGACTAAAAAGTTGAGCGTGCAAGCCAATATTATGCATTTGCCCTATGCAGTTGAGCTGGGTTGGCAGCCTACTCGGGAAGAGGCCAATGCCGTCGTCAATCAATTGGCTCGATTCCAGTATTCAACTTACCGCACCATGGCCGAAAAAGACGGGCAAAACTGGGTTTTATTACGCACCGGCGCTTTTGCCACAAAGGCTGAGGCGCAGGAGTTGCTCAAGTATCTGAACTCTGATGGTTTTAAAGGACGCGTCGTTTCCCGTTAAAACATTTTTATTGAATATAACACAAAAGCCATAGTCAACCGACTATGGCTTTTTTTATTTTTAGGCGACTCGACCATTATCATCTATGCTCACGCCGCCCGTAGCCGTCTTCCGCAGATTCACTGATATACTTGTCCAGAAAGCTTAAATGCTCAAAATTAATATCGATAAAGCAAAGTCCCATATCAAAATGACCATCATTACGCGCTTCCACACGAACAACCTTAGCCACGCCTTTAATCAGCTCTGAGGATTTAGGCAGCTTTAGTTCCAATTGCAACGCAGAGCCGACCGCAAAAGCAGACTCATGCTCAAGCAGCAAGCCGCCCGGCGCAACATTTTTCGCCGTTACTGTTAATTGCGGCAATCCGGTATCTAAAGGTTGAATCTTTACAACCCAACGCACATCAATGCGCGTATAGCGACGGCGCTCTTCATAATACAGATAAGCGCGATCTCGGCCATCACACTTGGCCTGATATAGGGCAATGTCCGCTTTTTGCACTAAATCTTTAGGATATTTGGCATCAATGGGAAACGAAGCAATACCACAGCTGACCGTAACGGGCTGCGCCCACTTGTTGTGCTGATCTTCCAGAGATGAGTAGCTATGCAGCGCATTCATCATCCGCCGCGCCAGATGCAGCCCATCCGGCCCGATTGTTTCGGCCATAATCACTGCGAATTCTTCGCCGCCATAGCGGCACGCAATGTCCGAGTCGCGACAGCAGCTTTTAAGAATCCGCGCTACTTCGGCCAAGACCATGTCGCCGGTTTGATGACCATATTTATCGTTGTATTCTTTAAAATGATCAATGTCAATCAGCATAATCGACAGGACCAGATTGTAGCGCTTGGCTCGTTGATATTCCCGAAACAGGCTCTCTTCAAAATAGCGCCGGTTATACAGCCCGGTTAAAGCATCGGTCATGGCCGATTCAAGCGTTTGTTCAAAAAGCGATATTTCAATGATTTTTGGATTTTGGATATGCTTGTTAATCGTGGTAAAATAATCCAGTAAAGCCACCCGCAAACCCACTTCCCGCTGCAAAATCCGGGACATTTCACCCTGATGCGCCAAAATTTTCTGCCAATGATTCTCGGCGCTTGCCTCGTCAAACTCCAAATGCGTCAATAACTTAAGCAACTCGGCGTAAAACCCGTCTTGCAACTTTGCCAATTGTTCTATTTGCACCCGAATGCTCCCGACATTCGTTTCATCTTCGCGCAAAAGCTGTAGCAATTGATCGGCATTTTTTAGCGAGCTTATTTGTAAATGCATAACGTCCTCCGGGATTTGTGGCGTCCGCGTCACAAAAATTGATTTTGCAATACCTGCGTTTCCGACACAAATAGTATAAATGCTGCGGCTCCTGCTATCTAATGCGACGTATTTTACGGTTAAGGTACTCAACTAAATTTTTGCGGGGGGCACAATATTGATTTGCAAAGCGGCATACGCCTGACGGAGAACGTCTTCAACCCTGTCGGGAAAATCGCCCCGGGCGAAAATAAAACCCAGATATGCGCCGGATTCGGGCAATGCTTGTACGGCCGTGCCTGGGGGCGCGGTCATCATAACCGCCTCTACACCGGGAATTTTGTGCGCCGCATCCTGACCCGAAACTTCCTGAAGTGTGCCAGCCTGTGGCACAGGGATCATCATAACCCCCGCGGCACGATTTTCACACGCAACATCCGCAATACTCCCACCCACTGCCTGTTGCAAAATGATTTCTTCCAATGAAACGCCACCGGCAAATCTTAAAACGCGTGAACATAGACCGCCGATAGATCGGGCGGCGACTTCCAACGGATAAATCCCCGTTTCATTCAGTCGCAGTTCGGCATGAATCGGTCCGGTGCGCAGACCCAATGCCAGAGCCGCGCGGCCGGTCGTTTCAAAAATTGCCTGCTGAAGCCCCGTCGCCAAACGTGATGGCGTCACATAAATTGTCTCGGCAAAAAAGGGGCCTTCCAGCGGATCCGGCTTATCAAATAAAGCTAACTGTCTGAATTCGCCATCCAGCAGCATGCCCTCGACGCTGACTTCCACGCCCGGCAGGTAATCCTCACATAGGATTTGGTCCGGAGCCGCCTCAATTCGGCTGGTTAGTGTGCGATCATTCAAAATTTGGCCAATTCGGGCAAAGGCCGCGTTAAATTCGGTTGGATTATCAGCACGAATCACACCGCGGCTGGCCGACAAAAACGTGGGCTTCAGAACACATGGAAACTTTAGGTGGCCGGCGAGGTTATGCGGGTCGTCTGTAGTTTTAAATAGCCGAAATTGTGGGGTCGGCAAACCGGCCTGCTGAAATTTTTGGCGCATGAGGTGTTTGTTGCGGGCTGCGCGCACGGCCTCGATAGAATTATGCGGAAGATCGAGCGCCGCGCTGACCATGGCGGCTAATAGAACGCTTTCTTCATCGACGCCGATAATTGCATGAAATGGCTTTTCAGTCGCTGCTTTTTTGACAACCGCAATTGTCCTGGCGGCATCCGTCAAGCTGATTACAAGGGTTGATCCGCCGGCCAACGGGGCCAAGGCCTGCTGTCGTTCGGAGGCCACAACAATCTCCAGACCCTGTTGGGCGGCAGCTTCCATAAACGCGGCCGCCCGGTATGTTGTCGTCGGCATAATCAATAATATGCGCTTCTTTATCATAGATCTGCGAAACTCCGGGTCAGCTTATTTCACTGGCGCGCTTCATGAAGGCTTCAACACGGGCGAAGTCAATCTCATTGGCCCAATTTCCACCCCGTTTAAAATATGAACCGACAATCAGACCGTCGGAAGCCGGGCGATAGTCTGCGACATTGTCGGCAGTAACTCCGGAACCGACCAAGACGGGAATAGCCACCGCCTGCCGCACATGCTGAATTTCCGCCAGATCCGCCGGCTGTCCGGTCGCCATGCCCGTAACAATCACGGCATCTGCCATAAAAAAATGGGCGGCTTTGGCGGTTTCGACAATGTCTACATCGACAGTCATAGCATGGGCGGCATGTTTCTTTTTGATGTCGGCAAAAATGAGAATATGTTCCGCGCCAATCAGCCGCTGATAGCGACGCAATGCGCCGGCGCCGGCTTCGATCCAGCCTTCATCTGCAACATGACCAAAGATGTAGCCTTCGACCCGCACAAACTCTAAGCCGGCAGCCAAAGCCACGGCCAACGCGGCTTTGTTGGCCCCGGCCAGAATTTGAACGCCGCACGGCAGATTTACGGCGCGCTTGATTTCCCGCCCAATCACACCCATGACCGCCGTGATTTCCGGGCCGACTTCGCCTTTCAGATATGGCACGTCGTGCATGTTTTCAATGGCAATGGCATTCAATCCTGCCCGTCGATAAGTATCGGCTTCCGCCACGGCCTGATCAATAATTGTCGTTAAGGGCAGGCGATGTCGCGGCGTGCCCGGCAAAGCCTGCACATGAATCATACCAACTATCGGCTTGCAGTTCGGAAAAATGTCAGCAAAATGACCCATCAATCCCCCACTTCCCACGCCAACCGGTCAAAGCCAAGCGCGATAAAGTTATGCAATTTCAATTTAGCCCTGTTTCCAAAATTCAGCGGGCGTTCGTACTGCGTAAAAGCCATAAAATGTCCAGGATATTCACCACGCCGTCATGGTTGGCATCGGCAATTTGCAACGGCTGCCCGCTCAGCAGTTGCTGCCGGAAAATATGCAGAATCAACAAGTGCAGATCTTCCTGGTCTGCGTGGCCGTCGCCATTTACGTCGCCGGGTTGTAAATCGTTGTCAACAATTTGCACGGCGACGTCAGCCAACGTCAGCCCGTTATATTTGGCGTCGCCACCGGTAACAGTATGATGAATTAACGTCGTATGCGGGCCTTCAAAAACCGTGTCGTCCACTGCGGTTACGGTTACAGTCCGGATAATGTTCCAGTTGGCGGACGTAAATGTTAATGCCGCCAGGTCGGTAATAACTTGCAGATTCGGCGCAAGTGTGATCGTCACATTGGCCGTCGGCTGACTTTTTAGAATCAGCGTATAGCTGTCGGTCGCCCCGCCTTCGGCCACCTGGGTTGAATCGCTGCTCTGATGCAACTCGATGCCGGCGGTGTCGTTATCCAAAATCGTCCCGGTCGCCGTCGCGGTAAGAATTTGGGCATTAACCGGATTGCTCAAAGTGACCGTGAAGGTCTCGTCGTTCTCATCAATGGCGTCGTTCACAATCGCTACCGAAATTTGGGCCGCATTTTGACCGGGGGTAAAGGTCAGCGAACCGGGTGTGGCTGTAAAATCGCTGCCGGATTGGGCCGTGTCGTTGTTGAATGTGTACGCCACCGTCACCGTTTGGGCAGTTGCGCCGGTCAACGTCACCGTAAAATTCAAAGTCCCGGCGCTTTCCGGCGCCGATTGATTCGTGACCGCCAATGTCGGCGCGTTATCGTCATCGGTAATCGTGCCCAACCCGACGCTGTCGGCAAACGTGGCATTAACCGGCGCCGACAGGCTGACGGTAAAGGTTTCGTCCGGTTCGTCCAAAACATCATTCAGCGTGCCGACCGTGATCGTCTGGCTCGATTGCCCGACGGCAAACGTCAACAAGCCCGTCGCGGTCGTATAATCGCTGCCGGCGGTGGCCGTGCCGTTGCTCGTGGCATAGTTGACCGTCACAATCTGCGCCGTCGCGCCGGTCAAAGTGACTGTAAATTGCGCGGCTCCGCCTTCGGTCACCGTTGCGTCATTCACCCGTAGATTTGGCGCGGAATCGTCGTCTAAAATTGTGCCAAGACCCAGACTATCCGCCAGCGTCGCGTTTATCGGCGTAGATAGCGTGACGGTAAATACTTCCGTCGGCTCGTCTACACTATCGTTCAGAATCGGCACTGAAATTGTCTGATTGCTCTGACCGACGGCAAAGTTCAGTGTTCCGGTTGTGGTAGTAAAGTCGCTGCCGGCTTGCGCGGTCCCATTGCCGGTCGCATAGCTGACCGTGATCGGCAAGGCCGACGCGCCATTCAAAGTAACGGTAAAAGCTGCCGTAGCCGTGGTTTCGCTGACCTGAACATCGCCAACGGACAAAACCGGAAGTCCGTCATCATCAAAAATGGTGCCGACGCCGATGCTATCCGCCAGAATCGCCTGCGTCGGGTTGGACAGTTTTAGCGTGAACGTCTCGGTCGATTCGTTGACGTTATCGTTAAGCAGGGTGATCTCAAGGGATCGGCTAACCTGGCTGGCCGTAAAAGTCAGACTGCCGTTGGCCGCGGTATAATCGCTGCCACTAACCGCGCTGCCGTTTTGCGTCGTATAGGCGACCGTAACCGGCTGCGTGAACGCCGCACTTAAGGTGACTGCAAAGGTGATTTTGCCG
This sequence comes from uncultured Gemmatimonadota bacterium, assembly GCA_964404765.1. Lineage (GTDB taxonomy): Bacteria > 4572-55 > 4572-55 > 4572-55 > 4572-55 > CAYOLL01. Next base: position 45,459 of record CAYOLL010000023.1, read on the forward strand.
CTGCCCTCCGCTGCCGACACATCATTCACGCTGATTCCAACAAAATCGTTGTCGGTAATACTAACCGTCACTCCGGCAATCGTTATTCCGGTATAGCCGCCGCCCGAAGCCAAATGGGTGATCGCGCCAGTGTGGCTACCTTCTGCCACAGCATCGTTAATCGCCGTCACCGTAACGGTTTGGGCCGCATTCCAATTATTTGTGGTAAAAGTTAAACTCGTGGGGTTGACGCTGACTTGTGTGCCGGATGATGGCGTAATCGTCACATCAGCCGTTGGCTGACTGGTCAACACAACGGTGTAAGTGTCGGTTGCGCCGCCTTCGGTTACATTGGTCGCGCCACCGCTTTCGACAATCGTCACGCCGACTGCATCGTCATCGGTGATCGTGCCGACGCCGGTCGAGTCGCTGATCGTCGCATTCGCCGCGCCGCTGAGTCGCACCGTATAAGTCTCGTTATTCTCGTCAACCAAATCGCCCAAAACCGCTACGTTGAAAGTCTGGCTTGTTTGACCGGCGCTGAAAGTCAGTGTGCCCGAAGCCGCGCTGTAATCGCTGCCTGAAGTGGCCGTGCCGTTGCTTGTGGCATAGTTGACCGTTACCGTGTTGCCCGATGCCGCCGACAAACTCACGGTAAAAGTGGCGTTGGTCGAGCCGGAATTGCCCTCCGTCACCGTCACATCGTTGACGCTCAATGTCGGCGTGCCGTCGTCATCGGTGATCGTGCCGACGCCGGTCGAGTCGCTGATCGTTGCGTTCGTTGCGCCGCTGAGTTGCACCGTATATGTCTCGTTATTCTCGTCAAGCAAATCGCCCAAAACCGCGACGTTGAAAGTCTGGCTTGTTTGACCGGCCGTAAACGTCAGCGCACCCGAAGCCGCGGTGTAATCGCTGCCTGAAGTGGCCGTGCCGTTCGATGTCGCATAGTTGACCGTAATTGTGTTGCCCGATGCCGCCGACAAGCTGACGGTAAAAGTGGCGTTGGTCGAGCCGGAATTGCCCTCCGTCACCGTCACATCGTTGACACTCAATGTCGGTGCGCCATCGTCATCGGTGATCGTGCCGACGCCGGTCGAGTCGCCAAAAGCGGCATTGGCCGGATTCGATAACGTGACGGTGAAGATTTCGTTATTCTCGTCAACCAAATCGCCTAAAACCGAGACGTTGAAGGTTTGTGTAGTCACCCCGGCGTTGAAAGTCAGCGCGCCCGAAGCCGCGGTGTAATCACTGCCCGAAGTGGCCGTGCCGTTGGATGTCGCATAGTTGACCGTCACCGTCGAACCGGACGCGGCGGACAAGCTGACGGTGAAAGTGGCGTTAGTCGAGCCGCTGTTGCCTTCCGTCACCGTCACGTCGTTGACGCTCAATGTCGGCGCGCCGTCGTCATCGGTGATCGTGCCGACGCCGGTTGAGTCGCTGATCGTCGCATTCGCTGCGCCGCTGAGTCGCACCGTATAATTCTCGTTATTCTCGTCAACCAAATCGCCCAAAACCGAGACGTTGAAGGTTTGTGTAGTCACCCCGGCGCTGAAAGTCAGCGCGCCCGATGCCGCGGTGTAATCGCTGCCTGAAGTGGCCGTGCCGTTGCTCGTGGCATAGTTGACCGTAACCGTGTTGCCTGATGCCGCTGATAAACTCACGGTGAAAGTGGCGTTGGTCGAGCCGGAATTGCCCTCCGTCACCGTCACATCATTGACGCTTAACGTCGGTGCGCCATCGTCATCGCTGATCGTGCCGACGCCGGTAGAGTCGCCAAAAGCGGCATTAGTCGGACTGGATAAAGTGACGGTGAATGTCTCGTTATTTTCGTCAATCAAATCGCCCAGAACCGATACGTTGAAAGTCTGGCTTGTTTGACCGGCCGTGAAAGTCAGCGCGCCCGAAGCCGCCGTGTAATCGCTGCCCGCGGTCGCTGTGCCGTTGGATGTCGCGTAGTTGACCGTCACGGTCGAACCGGACGCGGCAGACAAACTGACGGTAAACGTCGCATTGCTCGCGCCGGAATTGCCTTCCGTCACCGTCACGTCATCTACACTTATGGTCACAAAATCGTTATCGGTAATATTGACCGTCACGCCGGCAATTGTCGCGCCGCTGTAGCCGCCGCCCGAAGCCGAATGGGTAATTGCGCCGGTATGATTACCTTCCGCCGTGACATCGTTGACCGCTGTTACTGTAACGGTCTGGGCGGAATTCCAGTTTGCGGTTGTAAACGTCAGGCTCGTTGGACTAACGGTAACTTGCGCGTTGGGCGCAGGCGTAATCGTCACATCGGCTGTCGGTTGACTGGTCAGCACAGCCGTGTAAGTGTCGGTTGCGCCGCCTTCGGTCACGTTGGTCGTACCGCCGCTTTCGACAATCGTCACGCCGGCAGCGTCGTCATTCGTAATTGTGCCCACACCCGTGCTGTCGCTGATTGTAGCGTTGACAGCGCTGCTTAGTCTAACCGTAAATGTCTCGTTGTCTTCTGCCAGGAAATCCCCGTTCACGACCACGTTTAAGGTTTGGGTCGTTTGGCCGGCGGTAAAAGTCAGCGGATTGGCAATGCTGATATAGTCACTGACTGCGGATCCCGTGCCATCACTGGTGGCGTAGTTCACCGTGACCGTTTGCGCCGTCCCTCCCGTCAGTGTCACCGTAAACGTAGCCGATGTGGCGCTCGAATTGCCTTCCGTCACGCTGACATCGTTGATGCTCAAAACCGGCGCGGCGTCATCATCCGTAATCGTCCCCGCCCCTGTGTTGTTACTAATCGTGGCGTTGACGGCGCCGGAAAGCGTCACGGTAAATGTCTCGTTAGGCTCGTCCACGGTATCACCCGTTACACTTACTATTACATTCTGCGTGGTCTGACCGGCAGTAAAAGTCAGGGTGCCTGAAGTCAATGTGTAATCACTGCCTGCCGTGGCCGTGCTATTGTTTGTCGCATAGTTGACGGTGACCGTTTGCGCCGTCGCCCCGGTTAAGGTCACGGTAAAAGTCGCGTTGGTTGAACCGCTGTTGCCTTCCGTCACGCTGACATCGTTGATGCTCAGAGCCGGCGCGGGGTCATCATCCGTAATCGTCCCAACACCGATACTATCGCTGAAGGTCGCATTGGTCGGGCTGGTTAAGGTTACGTTAAAAGTCTCGTTAGCCTCGTCTATGGCGTCGCCGATTACCGCGACATTGAAGGTTTGGGTCGTCTGACCGGCGGTAAAGGTCAGTGTGCCCGAAGTCGTCGTGTAATCGCTACTTGCCGTGGCCGTGCCGTTGCTTGTCGCGTAGTTGACAGTGACCGTTTGCGCCGTCGCCCCGGTTAAGGTCACAGTAAAAGTCGCGTTGGTTGAACCGCTGTTGCCTTCCGTCACGCTGACATCACCGATGCTTAACGTCGGGGCGGGATCATCATCATTAATTGTTCCGATGCCGGTTCCGTCGCCGATAGTGGCATTGGTCGGACTTGTCAGCGCGATGTTAAGCGTCTCGTTGGCCTCGTCTACCGTGTCGCCGATGATGGCTACATTAAAGGTCTGGCTGGTCTGACCGGCGGTAAATGTCAGTGGGCCCGAAGCCGTTGTGTAATCGCTGCTTGCCGTCGCCGTGCCATTGCTGGTCGCATAATTGACGGTGACTGCTTGCGCCGTCGCCCCGGTTAAGGTCACGGTAAAAGTCGCGTTGGTTGAACCGCTGTTGCCTTCCGCTACGCTGACATCGTTGATGCTCAAAACCGGCGCTGGGTCATCATCCGTAATTGTCCCCACGCCAATGTTATCGCTAATGGTGGCATTGACAGCGCCGGTAAGCGTCATAAAAAACGTCTCGTCAATCTCGTCCACCGTATCGCCCAATACATTAACAATTGTCGTCTGCGCCGTCTGGCCTGGAGTAAAAGTCAGCGTTGCGCCCACGCTGCTATAATCACTGTTGGCTGTTGCCGTGTTGTTGCTGGTCGCAAAATTGACCGTGACCGTCCCGCTCGAAGCCGTGGACAGCGTCACCGTAAAAGTCGCATTGGTCGAGCCGGAGTTGCCCTCGGTCACAGTCACGTCGTTGACAGACAACGCGGCTTGCGAGGTCATGGCATTGGCTTCACTCGAATAGGCCGAATTGTTCGTGCCGTCGGTCGCCCGGATGCGGTAAAAATATTGCGTGTTGGCTGTCAGGCCGGTGTTGGAATAGGTTGTGGCATTACTCGCCGCGGTCGCGATCTGGGCGTATGTCCCGCCGGAACCGGTCTTGCGCTCGATCAAAATCTGGGTCTGAGTCGTGGAAACATTGCTCCAACTTAGGTTGATCTGCGTGGCGGAAGCCGTCGTGGCCGACAAGCCGGTCGGCGCGCCCAGATTAATCGTCATCATGTTGCTGCCGGTGATCGGGCCATCCGTCGCGTCCGAGACGACGACGTTCCAGGCCCCGACAGCCGTCCCTACCGGAATCAGGAAGTCCGCGGTCATGCTTGTATTATTCGCCGCGCTGCGACCGGTGCTGTTGATGTCGGATTGACCGATCCGGCTCAACATGCAGGTCAACGTGCCGGAACTAAAACTTGTGCTGGAACCGGAAATCGACACGGTTAGCGTTTGGCCTTGCGCAGCCGTATTGGGCGTCACAGAGGTCAAAGTTGGCGAGGCGGCGGCAACAACAGCGCACTGCTCGGAGGTCGGATCGCTGTCGCCGGCGTCGTAAGTGACGATCACGCGGTAGCACCATGTGCCTGCGCCCGGGTTGACATCCGTATAAGCCGTGGTCGAACTGTTTGTTGTGGTTAAGGTTGACCAGGAGCCGCCGGACAGACGGCGTTCGACGCGATAGCCGGTTAAGGCGCGCGTGGAGTTTATCAGTGCTTCCTGCGACGCAGAAATTTGCGCATCCAACGCGGGCTCTAATCTCAAACCGGCTGTTTCGACGGCTTGGGTTAAAGGTGTAGAGAGCCTGGTTTGATCTAATGTCTTTGGATTTTCAAGAGATGTTTCGGCGATTGGAGTAATTTCAACGGCACGACGGCCGGCAGCCGCCACATATCCCCGAACCATAACATTACGACTAACGCCAAAAGCCGTCAATTGACTCCAGGATCCGAGATTAACCCAACCGCCTTTGTCGGCCACAATGGGACCGCTGTCCAATCTGACGGGGGATATGCCGGAGCCGTGCGTTGCCTGGTACCCGATCCAATATTCGGCGCCGGCCTCAATCAAAACAGGGGTCGTAAGGGTATGATCGACCCATGTGTCAATAGAACCGGGCGTAAAAGCCTGATCGTAAACCATTGTGCCGGGATTACCCAAGCTGCCGCCCTTCCAAACCCGGATGTTATAGGTAGCCGAAAGCGAGTGGATTTGAACGCGCACCTGCGTAATCGAATTCCCGACGTAATTTGTCAAATCGGATGAAGGAAAACGCGCGGCAGCCTGCAATGTCCCGCCGCCGGTAACGCCCAGGTTTAAACCGGCCGTCCCCGTATCCCAAGAAATATAACCTTCCAGGGCCAGATTCGGCGCATCCCAATCTACCAGCACGTTTTGCGTTTGGGTCGTGGCGGTTAGATTTTGGGCCGGCTTGTTGGGATTGGCCAGGGTGGTAAAACTGTAGACGGTTGTGCTGTTGTCGTTGCCGCTCAATTGGGCGACAATTTTCCAGTAATAAGTTGTGCTGTAGGCTAACGTGCCGGGATTATACGTTGCCCCGGCCTGATCATTGCTGATCAATGGTGGATTAGACGATGTGCCGAAATAAACATCGTATGTAGACGTATTGCCGCCGGTGCAACTCCAACTCAATGTTGTAGACAGAGCTTGATTTGTGGCATTATGGGCAGGACTCAGACTGCCGGGCGTGCAGGGCGTGGTGGGCGTCAGCGAGCAGTTACCGCCATTGAGCAGAACTATTGGACCCGGGCCGCAGACATTGGCCGTCGTGCCGTTGGTCAAGATAAAGTTGCCGCCGCTGATGTCATTGGCGGTTAGCGTACGGACGGCAGTGCCGGTGACCAGCGCATAATGCATCACCACGCCCAGAGAAATCACATGCCCTAATTGATGGCCATGCCCCAACTCATGCAAAGCCACAGATTCAAAGTCGTTCTGGCCGCCGGACGGCGCGCCGGAGGTATAATTCCAGGTGACGGACTCGCTAAAAGTCACGTCCATCTCCTCCACATACCAGGCCCAGTTGCCGCTGCTGGAACAGCCGGAATAGTAAGTCCGACAAATGCCAAGAGTGCCGGGGGACAAACTGCCAAAACGCACCACAAAAACGTCATCGTTCGCATCCGTATCCACTCCGGTCGCCGTCGAACTGATATCCCAGTTGATAAACGTGGCGCAGCGCCAACTGGCCAGCGCCCGCATAAACGCATCCTTCGCATCGCTGTTGGCGTTCATATCGGCGGCATAGGAAAAGGTATAACCGCCACTGAGGTTACGATTCACATGGTCCGGTTGATAAACCACGCCGCTATTCGTTGTATTCGTGTAATTGTAAGTAATCGTCAACGTGCCGCCGCTGGTAGCAGAAGTTCCGTCCGCGCCGGTCACCCGGATTTCGCCGGTGCCGGCAATGCTCGGCACATAGACTTGAATCTGCGTATCAGACCAGGAAATATACTCCGTCGAATGCGGCGCGATATCCAGGGTTACACCGCCATTGTCGGCATTGCGAAACTCCACCTTGCCGGTGCTCTGCGTCGCCCCAAAGCCGCTGCCGTTGATCGTCAAAATCGATTTTGCCCCGGCAGAAATACTGGTCGGCGTAAAATTGGTAATAGCGACAGCCCTTGTAGAGCGGCTTGCTTCCTGCGGAAAGGCGGTAAAATCGGGCGCGATGGCCTGCCCGGTAGATTTAGAAAGCAGCGGATAAAGCCGCGTCGTCACATCGCCATAATCATTAAACACGTCCTGTGCGCGCCGGGCTTGCACATCATAGCGGATAAAACCCTGCGCGTCCGCATAAGGCCGAAAGCGTGGTAAACCCTTTGATAAAGCGTCCAGCCGCGCCGGTTCGCACATAAACAAGCCAAAATCGCCCGTTTTCAATTCCAGTGTATGCGACACGGTCTGCATCTGATTGCCGACAATACCGCCAAGCGTGATAATCTCGGCCTTTTGACCGCTAAAAGTTCCCTTTAACGTTCGCTTGACTTCAATGACATTGGCCGTATAAATCAGGTTACGGTCGTTGTCAAAAAAAGAGTATTGCTCGACGACCCGACCTTCCAGCAAGACTTCCGAACTCTTGATCCGTGCATCCAGCGAGACCGGGACTAATTGGGCCTCGACATTTGTGCCGATCAACAGCAAGATAACCATTAGCAACATAAGACGATGAGATGGAAAACGGGTGAGCATAGCGGCCTCCTTAAGGTTGGCGGTCAAACTTTATTTATTGGACAATTCTGAGCAGAGTCGAAAGCGGCACACAAAAGCAGTATTAATATGAGTGTATACCATTTGGCAGATAATGTTACTTAAAAATGACTGTGGCCTCCGTTCCCAATATTAGACATCTTTCCAAAATAAATCCGGTCGCGACGCAGCTTTTAGCCCCAAC
>CAYOLL010000024.1:0-51838 GCA_964404765.1 uncultured Gemmatimonadota bacterium
TGGAGAAAGCACAGAATGCTATTCTGTGCTACAGTTGCGGTTTACCGCCTTATGTTATTCCTGTACATGTACAGTCGCCTCAATTTTTTTGAGGATGTGGTTGATGATGGCTTCGGCGGTCGCGTGGCTGTCTACATTATCAAAAGCAGGCACGCCGGTTTGCGTAGCGGTCTGCCACAAATGATCCTGAATTAAGCGGATGGCCTCAAAATTGCCCAGGTAGCGTTGGGCCGGTCTGTCTTTTGCCCGCCGCTCGCGCGATTGAAAGCGCTGCCGATGTGTTTCCAAATCGGACAAATGCGTAATTACCGGAATGACAATACCATCTGCCGCATTGACCGGTTCAATTAAACCAGGCACCAGATGGACGCCATCTATAATCATATCCACATTTTCGACAATATTCCGCTCTATCAGCGCCTGAGCGCCGACGCGCACATAAAGCGCTTGCTCTTCAAAGGCCGGAATACCGGCGGCTTCTCTGCTTAAACCAGGACGGCGGTAAGCTTCGTAGGAGGACATGTGCAAGGTCGGCACAAGCTTCTTGGACAAAACAGCGCGCATGATTTCGCGGATTGAATCGGTTGAGACAATCTTGGTGATGCCCAGACGGTAGCCGATTTCGGCGGCAATGGTCGATTTCCCGGAGCCGGTGGCGCCGCCAATCAAGATAATTACCGGCTTGTTGACACCCATGCGCAGGTTATGGAAATGTTGCCGCACGGTGTTAATCGTGACGTACTTTTGCTTGATGGAGGCAATGGTTTCGGCCAAAATCTTGCCGTCAATGGATTCCAGCGTTTCGATAATGGCCGTGCCAAAAGCGTAGGCGTCGGATTCGCTAAAACCGGCGGACGAAAGCGCGTCGGTCAGCACCACATTCAGGCGGGCGGAATCAATGCCGGCAGATGGCGCATGGTGATGATGCTTGTATTGTTCGGCTACTGCCGCGCCAAAACTTTGCGAAAAGGCCGCGGCAACTCTTTCGGTAATTTCCCGTCGTGTCCAGGTATCTTTTTCATCCAGCGATTCGGCGATAGCTGTCGCGACTTGATAGGCGTGGTCAACATCCAGTCCGGCGTCCAATAACGATTGGGTCAGAATCGTTTTGGAAAAGGGGGCGAAGGATTGTTGACTCGTGGTGATCGGTTTTGGTTTTGGCATAGAATACGTCTTGAATTATGATTTTTGTGATTAAATGAAAACTATGATTACATTGTTCATTACGGGATTATAAGATTGGGTCCGCTCTAAAAAGGGTCCATTTGTGAAAAATGCAAAAAATCGTTGTTGATAATGCTGGACTTACGACACGTTTTTTTGCAATCTTTAGCGAGTTTTTACCTTTTTAGAGTGGACTCAAGATTAATTAAGGACCATAGTCCATCCCATAATCATTCCAATCATAGTCAGGCTTTTTTAGTTTTAGGTGGCTTCATCACGCGCTTGAATTGCATGCTGCGACTGCCGAAATTTATCAGCAAGCCGACTTCCAGCCCGTAGGCTTCAAGATAATTGATGGCTTGCGCCAGATGTACATCTTCCAGTTGGATGACAGCTTTGAGTTCGACCATAACTTTTTCCTCAACAAAAAAGTCCACGCGACGAGTGCCGATTTCAACCCCTTTGTAAAATATCTGCATTTCATGTTCGCGGCTGAAGTTCAGTCCCTGTTGCGTCATTTCGATTTTCAATGCGCGCTGATAGATGACTTCCTGAAAGCCGTTGCCCAATGTTCGATGAACTTCCATAGCGCACCCAATGATCTTGCCCGTCAATTCGGAGTGCAGGTATTGTTCTTTGATCATTGATACATAACTCCTTCTTTGACTGTGATTTATGTTATTTTATGATGGGCTATGATTAATGATTGGGCCTGAAATCATAGTCCATCCCAAAATCATTCCCATCAGAGTTTCAGACCGGAATTTAGGACTCACTATCCACCGGCGCGTCGTTATCATCCATGGACTCCGCCGATTCATCACGGGAAACACCGTGCTTTTGCAGTTTTTTGCTCAGATTGCGCCGACTCATGCCTAATGCGTCGGCGGCTTTTTGCGTATTCCAGTTATATTGCGCCATTTTTTTAAGCAGGTAATGGCGCTCAAAATCTTCCAGCGCTTCTTTGAGGGGAATTTCGGCGCCGGAATCCAGCAGCGAGCCGCCCTGACGGGTCACACATTCGGCTATTTCCGCCGGTAGATCGCGAATGGTCAAGTGCACATCGTCGGCTAATACGCACATGCGCTCCAGCGTTTGTTCCAGCTCGCGGATGTTGCCCGGCCAATGATACATTTCAAAAGCCCCCATAACGCCCTGAGTCAGGGTATAGCCTTGTCCGGCCTTTGATTTTTTGTCCAGAAATCGCTCGACCAGTTGCGGGAGGTCTTCTTTGCGTTCGCGCAGGGCCGGCAACCGGATCGGAATCACATTTAGCCGATGAAACAAGTCTTCCCGAAAGGTATTGTTTTTAACTTCTTCTTCCAGATTTTTGTTGGTTGCGGCAATAAGTCGCACATTTACTTTAACATTTTGGGTCCCGCCGACTCGCCGGAACTCGCGCTGCTGAATGGCGCGTAAAATTTTGGCTTGCATTGCCGCAGGCATATCACCGATTTCATCCAAAAAAAGCGTGCCATGATCAGCCAGCTCAAATTTTCCGGGACGCCGACCGGCCGCTCCGGTAAAGGAGCCTTTTTCATGCCCGAACAACTCACTTTCGATCAGCTCTGACGGAACAGCAGCGCAGTTAACAATCACCAGCGGCCCCCTGCGCGGGCTGTTTTGGTGGACGGCGCGCGCGATTAACTCTTTGCCTGTGCCACTCTCGCCCGTAATGAGAATATTGGAGTCGTATGGGGCTGCGCGATCAACCTTTTGCAGCTCATTTATCAACAATTCATTTTCGCCGACAATCTCGGTATAGCGACCACGCAACGTTTCGCGCCGTGAGTTGCTTTTTTGTTGGTCAAAGATATACGTTCGCGCTACTCCGCGCATTAGTTCTATTTTTTCGGTCAGCGCTGCTTTTTCGGCTTGCAGGCTTTGGCGTTCGTTTTGCAAGACTTCGCGATCCCGCCGCAGGGCCTCAATCGTGCGGGTGCTGTACTGTGTTTCTTCTTCTGCAACTTTAATCAGCGCGTCAATTGTCGTCGTGCTTTGATCCAATTCTGCCGCTGATGTTTTGATCAAGGTTTCAATTTCGGTATTTTTATGGTTCAGCGCGGTCTCAATTCGTCCAATTTGATGGACTTTAAGATCAAGCTCTTCTTGCGCCAGCGCTAATCGCTGGCGCATTCGTTCCCGATTTAGAAATTCCAATTGAAATAAATAAATGCTTTGACCGATCAAACTCAAAAGAATTGTGCTCAGTACCGGCACAAAATTTAAATAAACACCCTGTCGATTCACCAGCCAAAAATGGATTCCGGCAACGGCAATCACAAGCAAAGCCGTCAAACCAACCGCCGCCGGTAAACGCAGTCGGGTCAACAGACCGGTCAGCAATCCGACAACCAGCATAATTTCGCTGAAGGATACCCAACCCGCTGCATACCGCAAGTAGTTATTGGTCAGGATGTTGGAGATTACTGTGGCCTGTGTGCCGACTAATGGATAAAGCGCGGAAATTGGGGTTGGATTAAAGTCTGTAGCGCCTGTGGCGGTCATGCCGATGACAACAATTTTATCCTTAAAGGTTTCCAAGGGAATAAATGGCTTTTGGCCCAGACTATATTGCTTATAGGATTGCAAAACTTGCAGTAGTGAGTAGTTTTCGAACTCGCTCAGCGGACCGGTAAAGTTGATGAGGACATTGCCGCGGTTGTCCATAGGAATGCGATGGCCGGCGTCTATTTCGACGGTGTGGTCGGGCTGAATACGAATATCGTTCTGGGAGCGGCCTAAAAAATTACAGGCGACGACAAGGCCAAGCGACGGATAAAGGGCATTGTTATAGTTGATAAAAAGCGGATGGCGGCGAATGATGCCGTCAGAGTCCAGATGAACATTGATGTGACCCATTCCGTGGCTGGCAGTGCGCAGCTCGCTGATCGGAAAAATGCCGTCAGAGGCGATTGGAAAATTAAGTTGCTGCGTGGGGATAGCTTCGACTCCGGTAAATTCAAACGGGGTGGAGCTGACAGGCTCGGAGACAACTACCGGCGCGTTGGCATGGGTTAACAAATAGTAGGGCAGGTAAACGCGCCCGTTTTGGGCGGCAACAGCGGCAAGCGCGTCATCGAACTTTTCTTCGCGCGAGTCATGTTCGGCAAACAACAAATCGAACGCAATTATGCGGGCTTCAAACTCGGTTAAAATCTGAATCAGTGAGACATAATAGTCGCGTGTCAGCGGCCAGGCGCCCAGTGTTTGGACCGTATCGTCGCCGATAAATATGATGACCACGTCTTTGGAAACCGGTTGGGGCGACCGCAGGCGCAGCATCAAATCGAATAGACGATACTCGATAAATACGCCCGACGTGGTGTATGAAAATCCGAACATCAGTGCGCCAATGCTGATGGCAATGATTAAGGGGATTAGTCGAACAGATGAAGCGCGCATCGAACATCCGGTGGGTTTAATGCTGAGAGTTGAAACAAAAAAAGAACCGCAGTGCCACGCCGGCAAAGGGTTCTTTTTAACATTTTGAGTAGCGCTTAATTGCTGGAATTGCCGGTTCCATTTGCATCCGGCAAGGTCGGCGCCGTCATTGGCTCTTTCTCCAATTTCCAGATCAGCGGCAACTTCTCATGGCCGCGATTACCGGCGCGGGTGACTGCCGCCGGGCGCGTGCTAATTTCTTCTTTGCGGGCATCTTTGGTGATGTCCGGGATTTTATTTAACGTCCTGTCAAGGATAGAACGCTGCTTTAGCGACATGGTATCTTTAACCGACGTACGTTGGGTCATCAAGGGCGTTTTATTCTTTTCGACAGGCGGGTCTGTTTTTTTAGCAGTCTCGGCGACAGCAAATCCGGACGTTGCCAATAAGATCAGGCATAGATAAAAGATACGCATATAAACCTCCTCTTTAATTTAAGATTTCGGATTGCGGAGCTTGCGTCTGCATCCGCTTTTCAGACTTTATTATGCTTCGGTAATTTTACTCGCCATCTCCATAAACTCACGAAACTTTTCGGGTGGCATGACCGCCGGAAACCCGGTCTTAACCCCCTGAATCAGGATTTTTTTGTCGCCGTTCGAGTTTTTCAAAAGCTCCAGCACTTTGGGAATGGTCACCAGGTTGATCTGAATCGAAACGCCGCCAATACTATTTGTGTCGCCGGCATCGTCTTCGTCAGCGCTGACCAGTTCGGATTTGAGTCCAATATTTTCCAGTCCCTGCGTTAGTTCGTAAAACTGCTGGGCCAACTCTAACGGTGAAGTTTCGACTCCGGCTTCAAGCATAATGGTTAACTTTAAAGGCCGCGCCATAGATACCCCCAAACAAAAAATAGGATTCAGGATTTTATCCAGAAGTGCAATGGATAGGATACAGTCCGTTAACGCATTCGTCAATGATTTTGTAGCAAACCTTAACCTGAAAAGCTCAAGACACCGGTTTTACTGTCGTAACCGCGTTCTATTCCGGCTTGCCCGGATTAGAATTTAATCGGCAGTAAACTGCTGTGCCTGTTGCGATAATGAGCGCAATCAATGTCAGGATCACCGTCGTTTGCCGATCCGGCAGCGGATAATGCGCCATGTCATGATGCCGACTGGCAATTGCACAGGCGGCAACAATAACGGCAAGCGGGAGGCGATTCACCCAAAAATGCGTTTGGATAATCTGTGCGATCAGTGGATAAAACACAATGGCGGCCGGCATTATCAGGCGCTCGTTATCAAAACCAAAGAGGGCGCTGAAATATGCCGCTGCTACAAAAACCAGGCGATGCCGATTACCTTTTAAAAAAGCAAGTGTTGTCGGAAGAAAGATAAGCGGCAGAAACGTCAATGGCGCAAAGGCATTGATGAACAGCCGGTAGCCAACAGTCAGCGATAAAAGTTTGGGCGCACAGATCAAGAGCGCCTGATGCAGATGATCACCGCCGGCCGGCAGAAATATGCGCAGCCCGCCGAAGATGAGGAGGCCGGGTAAAATCGCTGTAAGAAATCCTGCCCAATCGCTTACCGGTGCCTTTTTTTCCATCAGATAGGTAGCTGTTGTGGGCAGCATCAGCAAAAAAGGCTCGCGGGTTAGCGCACCCAGCATAAACACAATGGCGTATCGGCGCCAGCGACGGGCCTGGAGCGCCTGCCACAACAGAACGAGTTGGATCATCGACAAAACATCGTTAAGCTGAAAGAAATCCCAGACAACAAAGCCAATAAAATACTTGTTGAGGATAAACAAAGTAACGGTCAATGCGGCGATGGATGCGCGTATTCCAGTGGTCAGCACAAAATGATAAAGCAAGCTAAGCAGGGCAAATGTGCCGGCCAAAGTCAAAAAATAAAAGTTAAACGGGATGGGGAACGGTAAAAGCCCGGCCAAATACGGCCCGGCAATTCGATACGCGAAGGGCCGGAGTCCATTCTGCCACAGGCCGGGCGCGGTCTCGGCCATTGTGCGATAGTATTTCAGGTCAACTTTGCTGAACGGTTCCCGGCTGTAATCAATCTGGCCATAAAAGAAAAGAATAACACCGGCAATCAGGCAAAGAATGACGTAGAATTTATCAAACTTCATTGTTTTTTCAATATGGATGCAGGAAACCTTGCGGAGGTTAAGCTTGTTGCGGAGTCAGTATTTTCAAGGCTCACTGAACACTAACTCCCCAACGTGAACCTTGCGAAGCATTAGTGTCCGTTCTTTAACAATAAACTACTTCATAAGTTACAGGACCATGGATCCGGACGCCAGGGTGAATATCTGCGGTATTTTTAGCGGCGGTAATCAAGCGAAAAAAGGGCAGGTTTTCCGCTCTTATTCCAGCGGGTGATAAAGAAATTGCCGCTATGATGGATCTTCACCAGGGTTTCGATACAGCGATAACCTCTATCAAAAAAATAGGTTATACCGGAGCGAGCCCAGTCGATCAACTTTTCGAAATGCGTTTCGCAGTGGCTCGGTTTGGAGTCGATCAAGACGGCATTGGGCACACGCCCGCCTTCGTCAATACGAAATGACGCCAGCATTTGTCCTTTTTTAGCGTGCAGGTTTTGCTTCTTGCCCCATGGCATTAACTTGAGACACAACCGGAGATAGGTCGCGTCAAAAATTTTGAATTGGCCGAAACGAGCCGCCAATCGTGGGGCTGAAAAGCAGGAATTCACTTGCTTGGAAAGCTCCTCGTAAATTTCCTTATAACCGGCATAGGGAATGCGTTTGTTGACGACATCCGACAATCCGCTGAGCGTCCTATAAAGTAAACATTTATATCAGGATTGCAACTTGTTTTATAGTAATAAATTATAGAACGGACACTAATGTTTGCGAAGGTTTCACGATCTTATCCCATGAACCGAAACACACAAAATAAGTGACCTGCAAAAAGTTTTTACACAGCAAGCGGCAAAGCCGTGTTCTAACCGCACTAACGGTTGTCTGTTTATAGCAATCCGTACCTAAATTACCGCCCATCAAACCGCGTAGCGGTTGCATGTTCGTTGGAATGATATACCGCCAGTGAACATTGAACCGCTATCGCGGTTCGGATCTACGATATTGCGGTGGGATTTCGATCGATAAACAGGGAACCGCTACGCGGTTTTAAAAATGCCTATCAAATTATGAATTGGATCGCGTGTAAAAACTTTTTACATATCACGTACACGAAAGGTTTACAAATAAAAAAGTTGCATAGCTCGGACAGACAAAATTCAAAATTATGGTGTCACGCTCTGCAATCCTTTCGAGTATTTCGTGGTTATTTCATGAATAATTGTACTAGTCAACGACCTGTCGAATACTGTCATGCCGGAATGCTTTTATCCGGCATCTTGTTTGCCAGTAAGAAGATTCCGGCTAAAAGCGTGCCGGAATGACATCGGTGTAAAAGTGTTCTAAAGGTTGTTGACTAGTACATTATTTCATGAATAATCCAGGATAAAGCGCATGCGACAATCCGATTGACTTTTATAAAAAATTATGATAATTTAAAATTGACATACACATTTTCACTTGCGCAAAGGACTCGTCTATGCCTGAAACATTCTTAAAAGAAACCCAATTTGGCCTGACTGCACCCGACGTCGCTTCGATTGAGCGCGAGCTTGATGAAGAAGAGTCGTTGCCACCCGGCTGCTATGCGCCGCCACCGGATATTTCCCACTTAATTACGGAGGATGACGAGCCTGTGGATAATTTATTTTCGGAAAAGCAGCAACGGTTGCTGGTCGCGCCACTGTACCAATCCTGGCAGCCAGGTCGGCCTTTCTTGGCCGCGGCCAATGTGGGCATTTTTCGCTCAATTCATCAGCCCGCCATCGTGCCGGACATGTTTTTAAGTTTAGATGTGACAGCGGAAGCCAAGCTATTTCCAAAAAAACATCGCTCGTATTTTATGTGGGAATATGGTAAACCGCCAGAAGTAGTTGTCGAAATCGCTTCCAATCGTAAAGGCGGCGAGCTGGCCAAAAAACGAATTGAATATGCGCAAATGGGCATTCCTTACTATGTCGTTTATGACCCGTTTGAGCAGCTTCAAGCCGAAACCCTGACTGTTTTTGTGCTCAATCACCGGGGCTATACGCCCAAGTCCGACTACCTTCTGGAAGATGTTGGCCTGAGCCTGACAATTTGCCCCGGTATTTATGAACAAACGGAAGGTGAATGGCTGCGCTGGTGCGATTTAGAAGGTCGGCTAATTCTACTTGGCGATGAACGTGCCGAGCATGAACATCAACGCGCTGACCAGGAACGCCAACGCGCCGAGCATGAACATCAACGCGCTGACCAGGAACGCCAACGTGCCGAGCATGAACATCAACGCGCTGACCAGGAACGCCAACGCGCCGAGCAAGAACATCAACGCGCCGAGTTATTAGCTGCCAAATTACGTGAGTTGGGCCTCAATCCCGAACAGTTGTAGTACCTTGAGTTTTTTCTGAATGCAAAGAGGATGCTGTGAAACTCGACACAAAATTGTTTGTGCTACTAAAAATGAAATGGCGGACCTATTTCCCTGCCTCTTCCGGTCAGGATGGTTGGGAAGAAAAAATAAAAGCCCTTTTTTACGGTGGCTTTTTGTTTCTCTTTATGTTAGGGGCGTACTGGTTTTTCTATCGCTCCTTTGATTATTTGAGCGAACAGCCACAAATTGGCGCAGCGCTAATGAATCGCATTCTATCGATCGGTTTTTTGACGTTTTTTTCCATGCTGTTTGCCAGCAACATCATTACCGCTTTATCTACACTGTACAGATCGCCGGAAGTCACTTACCTGATGACTACGCCGGCGCCGGTTATCGACATCTTTACCCTCAAATCCATTGAAAACATTTTCTTTAGTTCCTGGGCAATTCTGATATTAGGCTCACCCATTGTGTTTGCCTACGGTGTGGCGATGGACGCGCCAAAGCTGTATTATCCGCTGGTCATCACCACGATGTTGATCTTTATTGTGGTGCCGGCCTCCTTTGGCATTTCGGCCACAGTCCTGTTTTCACGTTTCTTTGCCCGCCTGCGGCTACGCCACGTAATGATACTCGCAGTCTCAATATTTACGCTGGTCATGGTCATTTTTCTAACCTATGTCCGGCCTAATGTTATTGTTCTGGAAGAAACCGAAGATCTGTCTCAAGTCAACCGTTTCTTGGATACACTGCCCGCCTCCACCTCATTCCTTTCGCCCAGCAGTTGGCTGACCCGTATCTTCAACGAGGCGATTAACTTAAATTTGGCCGAAGCCGGTTTCTATTTTCTGGTATTATTGAGTACGGCGATGATGACCTTTCAAGTCACCTATTGGCTGGGCGAGCGTTTTTATTATCGTAGTTGGACGGATTCTCTGGTGGCCAAAGAATTACAAGCCATGGAAGTTGCCCGCCGTCAGCAAATTCGGCATAGTTGGTTGTGGGGAGCCTTCCCAAAAATCTACCGCACCTTGCTGGAAAAAGACAGCATGATCTTTTGGCGCGACCCGACCCAATGGTCACAATTGCTGATTCTGGTCATCTTGTTGATCTTCTATATTGTTAACTTGCGCAACTTGCCCAGCCAAATCACCCATTTGTTTTGGAAGACGATGATTTCCTTCTTTAACTTTGGCTTTACCGGTTATGTTTTGGCAACCGTTTCTGTTCGTTTTGTGTACCCGGCAATTAGCTTGGAAGGGCGCAATTTTTGGGTCATCGGCACTGCGCCAATTCGCCTATCCACCATCTTTTGGGGCAAATTTTGGCAAACCTTTGTCGTTTTCTTCTTTTGTGCACAAGCGCTGGTTACGATTTCAAACTACATGTTGCGTGTAGAGCCCATTGTTTACTATGTGGGATTTTTTGGTACAACGATGATGAGCATGACGCTCACCGCGATTTCACTGGGAATGGGGGCTGTTTTTCCGTATTTCAAAGAGCGCAATCCCTCGCGAATCGCCTCATCGGCCGGCGGCCTGGTGACGGTACTGATTTCATTGATTTATGTGGCGGTGGTCGTTATTATCCTGGCTCAGCCGCTTCATTTTTACTTTCGCAGCCTGTTTTATCATAGCGAATTTTCTCATAAGTACACCCTCGCCGCCGGGGCAGTTGTACTCGCCATCAGCGCCATTGTAACATTTATTTCCATCTATTTTGGTCGCCGTGCCCTGCAGAGTCGTGATTTATAAACGGTTCGTAGTCGCGAATTCATTCGTTACTACGAACAGAACCATTTCGAGACTCCCACACCATGAAGTCACCCCGCCTGCTTTGCATCAATCCCTGGATTTACGATTTTGCTGCTTACGACTATTTTAGCAAACCATTGGGATTGCTATATTTAGCTTCTTTTTTACGACAGCGCGGATTGACCGTTGACTATATAGACTGCCTCGACAAATGGCATCCGGAACTGCTAAAACTGCAGGGCTTGACGAAACCAAAAATCCGCCATTATGGCATTGGCAGCTTTCACCGCCAACCGATTCCCACACCAGATTGCCTCAAATTCGTGCCGCGCCGTTATGCCTGCTATGGCCTGCCGGAAGATATATTCATCGCTGAACTCAAAGCCCGTCCGCGTCCGGACGCCATCCTGCTAACTTCATTTATGACCTACTGGTACTTTGGGCCGAAGCGCGTCGCCGAGCTATGCCGCGAATTCTGGCCGGGCGTGCCGATTATCCTCGGCGGCATCTACGCCACGCTAATGCCGGATCATGCCCGACAGACCATACAACCCGACTATCTCATCACCGGCCCGGGCGAGTACAAAGCCACGGAGCTGTTGGCCGAGCTGCTCAAAATGCCCGAACTACTGGCTGATTTTCCGGCTCGTTTGGATGATTTTCCATATCCGGCGTTCGATCTTATTCGCCATAACGACTATTTGATTGTCATGTCTTCGCGCGGTTGCCCATTCCGCTGCACCTTTTGCGCCACCTACCATATCGACAGCGACTTTACCCAACGCCAGCCGGATCGCGTCGTACAGGAAATTGTCGAGCAGGCCAATCGTTTTGGTGTAACGGATATCGCCTTTTATGATGATGCCCTGCTGATGCAGGCCGACCGGCGCATCAAGCCGATTTTGCACGACTTGATCGCCCGGAAAGCCGACCTGCGTTTTCATACACCCAACGGCGTGCATGGCCGCTACATCGACGAAGAACTCGCCGATTTGATGTATCGCAGCGGCTTCAAGACCATCCGCATCAGTCTTGAATCCGTAGCCAAAGAACGGCGGCGCGACCTGAACAACAAAATTACGCCGGGCGAAATGACCCGCGCTACCCAAAACTTAGTCAAAGCCGGTTTCAAATCCAGCCAGGTAGAAACCTACATCATCATGGGTCTGCCCAATCAGACCATCGACGAAGTGATAGACACTATCCTGTATGCCTACGACCTGGGTGTGCAGATTCGGTTGTCTGTTTTCTCGCCGATTCCCGGCACGGTCGATTATCAACGCGCGGTGGAACAAGGTCATTTTCCTGCCGACGCCGATCCGCTTCTGACCAATAAAACCATTGTGCCGCTGTTTCGCACCGAGCAGGCCTTCCGCCGTTTTCACGCCATCAACGCTTTCACCCGGGAATTAAATGCAGATGTAGTCAACGAGCAGCGCCGTTATACTCCGGAATCTTTCCGGCAGACTCTGCAGGAAAATTTAATAGCCTTCGCGTAAAGCAATTTACCATTTGCCACTTTCTATATAATTTGGTATCTGATTACACGACTTTTCTGGCCAGCTTCCTTATCCAGGCGACCTATTTTCGCGGCCAGCCGCGACTTTGATTTAAAAATCTTCGCCGTCATATTACCTGGAAGTGATACAATAGGTAGTATTTTTTTATAAAAAACATACTATATTTTGTATCTATTTTGCTTGACAGGTTATTTGCTTTTTGTTATCATGCTGCGATGTTTTTTGTGCCTGCGCCATATCTACGGCCAAATTGAAAGCAGTTACCTGCGACGATGCCTTTTTGAATTTACCGGGAAGACACCATCTTAAATAAGCTCTAAAATGTTCATGCAGCGCCTTTTTGCGTTTGTGTTAAGCGGTTTTAAAAGGTTCGCGGATATTTTTGTGTACGATAGTCAAATTTTGTTGGAACTTCGAAACTTAAAAGGAGAGCATTTATGTCTACCCATGTTGCCCCCAAAAATGGAACTGCACACACCCATGAACGGACGGAACGTGCACACAATCGAATCAGCAAATATCTTGGCGATATTAAGCCGCCCCAAACTGTTATCAAAAGAGATGGACGCATCGTTGATTTTGATATCAGCCGCATCGAACGCGCGGTCAATAAATGCTTTGTCGGTTTGAGTAATCCGCCAAAGACCAATGCCAAAGAGATTTCGCGTCAGGTTGTTAATATTGTTGCCGCCAAATACAGTGAGCCGACTGTCGAAGACGTGCAGGATATTGTCGAAATGGCCTTGCAGGCTGCCGGAGAATACGAGGCCGCCAAGAGCTATATTCTTTATCGGGCCGAACACGCTAAATTGCGTGAAGACCGGCCAATTCCTGATGAAGTCCGCGCCGCCTTTTCTGCATCGGATGTTTATTTTCCAACTCAACTGCAAAAATTTCAATTTTACGATAAATACTCTCGTTTTAACTACGAACTGGGTCGCCGTGAAACCTGGATCGAAACTGTTGATCGCTCCGTAAATTTTTTGAAAGAACTTTCGGAATTTCGCTTGCCGTCCAAAGTATATGATCGAGTCCGAGACGCTGTTTTAGAAATGAAGATCATGCCTTCCATGCGGCTTCTGGCTATGGCCGGTCCAGCCGCCCGACGTAACAACATTACAATCTACAATTGCTCTTACATGCCGGTCGACAGCGTCGATTCTTTTGTCGAAGCGCTTATTATTTCCATGTGTGGCTGCGGCGTGGGTTATTCGGTAGAAAACGATCATATTGAAAAATTTCCGCGTATCCGCCGACAAAACGGCGGAAAAGTCAAAAATTTAATTGTAGACGATTCCGCCGAGGGCTGGGCGGAAGCGCTGCGCCTTGGATTAACTACTTGGATTGAAGGGGGCGACATTCACTTTGACTTTTCGCAGATCCGATCTGCCGGAGCTATCCTGCGCATCAAAGGCGGACGCGCCTCCGGGCCGGAACCCTTGCGCAAAATGCTGGACTTTTCCCGTAGCCGAATTTTGGCCAGACAAGGCGGCTTTTTGCGTTCCATTGACGCCCATGACATTATGTGTGCTGTAGGCAGCGCCGCTGTTTCCGGAGGTGTCCGGCGAACAGCTATGATTGCCCTGTTTAACTATGATGATGTGGAAATGCGCCAGTGCAAGTCCGGTGATTTTGCCCGCCACAACAGCCAGCGCTGGAACGCCAACAACTCCGCGGTATGGCCGGCTCGCAAGCTGGCGCAGGCCGAAGTAGCCCGCTATGTTTTGGACATGGTGGAATCCGAGCGGGGCGAGCCCGGGATATTCAACAGGCAAGCCGCTATCGAAACGCGCCCGGAGCGTCGAAAAGAAGCGCATTTCGGTACAAACCCATGTGGCGAAATTATTCTGCGCCCCTTTGAATTTTGCAATCTCTCCATAGCCGTGGCACGGCAAAATGACACCTATGAATCCCTGACCGAAAAAGTCGAATTGGCGACTATAATCGGCACCATTCAATCAATGGCCACACACTTTCCGGGTTTGCGGTCGGATTGGCGGCGCAACTGCGAAGAAGAGCGCTTGCTGGGCGTAGATATTAATGGACAATTGGACTGTCCGTTAGTGCAGCAACCGGAAATGATGAATCGCCTGAAAGAGGTTGCTGTTGAAACCAATCGATATATTGCCAAGCAACTTGGCATTAATCAATCCGCTTCGATTACGTGCGTTAAACCGTCCGGCAATTCTTCGCAGTTACTGGATTGCTCGCCGGGGATTCACGCGCGCTGGTCAAAGTATTATATCCGCAATGTTCGGGTTGGCACACATTCGCCTATTTTCCAGGTGCTTAAAAATACCGGTGTACCGATGGACCCGGAAAATGGCCAGACACCGGAAAATGCCAATACCTGGGTAGTCCACTTTCCCATGAAAGCCCCGGTCAATGCAATTACGCGTGGACAGCGCGACGCTATTGAACAGTGTGAATATTGGCTGCAAAATAAGCTTAATTGGACGGAGCATAATCCAAGCGTGACCATTACCTATAAACCGGACGAAGTGCTCGATCTGGTCAAGTGGATTTGGGAACATCAGGATAAGATTGGGGGCATGGCCTATCTGCCGGCTTTTGACGCGCAATATGACCAAATGCCTTACGTGGATATTACAGAGGATGAGTACAACCGGTTGGTCGCCGAATTTCCGGCGATTGATTTTTCAAAAGTCTACCGCTACGAAAAAGAAGACTATACCACCGCCGCGCAGGAAGTGGCCTGCAGCGCCGGGCACTGCGATGTTTTGTAGATCAACTAACCGGAATGAAAAGCTTTAATTTTGCGCTGTCGGCACGAAAACTTTCCTTCCGAACTTTTCAATAAAAAATAAAAAAAGAGATTTCACCATGATAGGTTGAAATCTCTTTTTGCTTTTGCCAGACTGGTGGTTATGATGAATATATTTGCAAAATTAGGGATGATCACGCTTATAAATAGGCACAGCCGAACATGGCTCGCCAAAAAGGATCCGCCTGGCGACCGGGATGAGCTGCGCCGTCACCACCATAAATGCCCAAGTTGGAAGTGGCGTTTCACTGCAACCTTTGATTAAAACGGTCTCATCTTGGTATATAGACCAATCGAACTCGCTCAAGCGCTGCCGAAACGCTTTTTCCCGCAAAATACCATCCTCTATAAAGTCTGTCAGATCCAATTTTTTAAGCGGAATTTCTTTTGCGCTGATTTCGGGCGTGGCTTCAGTCATGGTTTTTTGACTCCGTTTTAAGAACAAATTGATGCTCGCCTGTCTTTTCCAACACAATCCAAAAAGGCGGTTTTAAGTCAGCTTTCTCGTTGAGCCATTTTGTTACGCCCGGTCTTTTCTGACTGCGCTCGGCGATCACAAAGCCGCCTTTGAGAATGTACGACGAAAAAGACCAGCCGGTATCGGTCTGAAAAATGCATTTTTGAGGCGCTGCCTCAGGAAGCATCGGCTTATTTTCCGCATCGACAATTGAATCAAATGGAAATAATTCCAGACAATCAAATACCGGCAAGGCTTTCTTATAAAACCACAGCTTTTCGTCGCTGTCCACCAACCATTGAAAACGGCTCATTGCTTAATTCTTGCAATACATTTCGAAGGCAGTAGTAAGCACTTCGGCGATTTGCTCAGCGGACCGGCCTTCGATTTGGTGCCGCTCAACCATCAATAGCAACTCGCCGTCTTTAAACAACGCCATTGCCGGCGATGATGGCGGATACCCAACCAAATACGAACGAACTTTGTTGGTAGCTTCACGGTCATTACCGGCGAAAACGGTCGTGAGACGGGCAGGGCGGGGATCATTTTTCAGCGCATGTATAATCGCGGGCCTGGCAGCGCCGGCAGCGCAACCACAGACAGAGTTAATAACAACAAAATGAGTGCCCTTAATGTTAGTAAACTCTTTTTCTACTTCAGTCGGCGTACGCATTTCCTTAAACCCGACTTCGGTTAACTCGTCTCGCATCGGTTGAACAATTTCTTGTGGGTACATTTGGCATAAACTCCTTAAGCTTAAGGTTAAAAAATGGCATGAAATTTTAAGCACAATTAGCTTCGCAGCAAACAACAAGATTCGTAAATTTTTTAAATTTGCAATAAAATACGAAAATACGACTAGTTTAGTCGCATTTTATTGCAATTAATTAATTTAAGATAAATGATTCTTAAATAAAAGCGCATTGATTTTGACTTGACAGTTAAGAATGTAAGTCATATTATTAAAGTGTCAAAGCAAAACACAGTGCTGTTTTGATAAAATACCGTCATCGTAGGCCATTATAAAATTATTGTTTGCCTATATCATTGCTGATTGAAACTATGCCGGCCAGGTTTCCATTATAACCTTGTCTGGTTTATGCCACATTTCTACCCGTCCTGAATTATGGTAAGGAGTGCACCCATGGCTTATCTTCGTTTAACTATCCTGACAATTTTCCTCGTCCTGAATATCACGGTCTACACTTTTGCCGGCACAACCGGAAAAATTTCCGGAACAATTAAAGATAAAAAAACCGGGGAAACGATGCCGGGTGTTAATGTGCGCATTGAAGGCGGGACTTTGGGCGCATCAACCAATGCGAATGGCGGTTTTACCATTCTAAATGTTTCGCCGGGTATTTATTCAATTAAGGCAACGATGATTGGCTATAAAACGGTCACGCAGACGGATGTGCGCATTTCGATTGATCTGACGACCCAGGTTGACTTTAAGATGGAAGAAACCATCATGGAGGGCGAGGAAGTCAAGATTGTCGCCGAGCGCAAAATTGTCAGAAAAGATTTGACTGCGCGCACGGCTGTAGTAGCCTCAGAAGAAATTGCCAAAGCGCCGGTCGAAGAGATGGAAGATATTTTGGCCACGCAGGCCGGTGTTACCAAGGATTCCGGCGGTGGCATTCATATTCGTGGCGGTCGATCCGGTGAGGTGGCTTATTGGGTTGACGGCGTTTCTGTAACAGATTCTTACAACGGCAATATTGCAGTCGAGGTAGAAAATACGGCGATTAAGGAGATGCAAGTGATTAGCGGGGCGTTTAATGCCGAATACGGGCAGGCGATGTCCGGCATCGTGAATATTGCCACCAAGGACGGCGGTCAGGAGTATCATGGCTCGGCCAACGTCTACTTTGGCGACTATTTCAGCAGCAAAAGCTACGACACTTTTGGCGAGAACGAGGCGAATGACCCAAATAAAGTCTTTATGAATACAGGTAGTTTTGACCCGTCGGGGATTCAGAATTATCAGCTTAGTTTAGATGGGCCGGTTCCGGGTTTTAAAGATAAATTGACTTTTTATGCGACGGGCCGCTACTTCGACAGTGAAAATTTTTTGTATGGTCAGCGCCGATTTCTGCCCCACGACTGGTCGTATGAACGAACGAACCCGGAAACCAATCAGGATGAATGGGTGATTCGGGCATCGGGTGACGGCAAATACGTTCCGATGAATCCTTACATGAAGTACTCCTCCCAGTTTAAATTGACTTCACGTTTAACCGAAAAAATGAAACTGTCCTATAACGTCATGTGGAATAAAGCCGAGTATAAGGATTATAATGATAATCACGCCTATAAATATAACCCCGATGGCGTACCGCAAAAATTCGAAGACGGCTTAACCAATATCTTCAAGCTGACCCATACGTTAAGCGCAAAAACTTACTATGATTTAAGCGCGACCTATACCCAATTTAAGTATCATCACTACACGCATAAAAACCTTGCGGATTATGTTGTTCACCCAATGCTAAGCCAATTTAAACCCGATTATAGCTTTAATACCGGCGGGGAAAACATGAATCGCTTTGAGCGCGAGACACAGTCGATGGTTTTGAAGTTAGACGCCGTCAGCCAGACGGTCGAGCATCATCAGATCAAGGGCGGTTTTGAATTCCGTCAGCATGAAATGTATTATGACGATGTCAATGTAATACCAAAAACCGACGAGTTGGGCCAGGAGATTTTCCATGTTGTTGTTGACGCGGAAGGGAATCCGATTTTTGATGAGTATGGTTTCCCGATTGGTTTTACTATTGAGCCGCAAATTTTGGACACATCCTCGCCAAGCCATGATCGTTACACACATAAGCCTAAAGAAGCATCTTTTTATCTTCAGGATAAAATGGAATATGATGATATCATTGTCAATGCCGGCGTCCGCTTCGACTATTTTGACCCGGACGGACAAGTATTGACGGACCCAACGGATCCGGATATTAACCGCCCGCTGCGACCCGAAAATCAATATTATGATTTGAATGGCAATGGCGAGCGCGATAAAGATGAACATGGTGTTTTCAGCGAGCCGGAAGTGACGCTGGCGGAGCGGCAAGATTACTGGTATAAAGACGCCGGGAGCCCGGCTCAGCTTAGTCCGCGCATCGGTATTGCTTATCCGATGAGCGAAAAAGGGGTTATTCATTTTTCATACGGTCATTTTTTCCAAATCCCAAAATTTGAAGATTTATACAAAAACCCTGATTTTGAAATGGAAGGCGGCACGGGTTTAACAACGAAAATGGGCAACACGGAATTGAAACCGCAAAAAACGGTTAGCTATGAGATTGGTCTGCAGCAAGAGCTTACGGAAGATGTGGGTATTTCAGCGGATATTTATTTTCGTGATGTGCGCGACCTTGTTAGTTCGGACAAGATTGTGGAAATTTTTGGTGGCAGCCAGAAGTACTCCCAGTATACAAACCGTGATTTTGGCAATATTCGCGGCATTGCCGTATCATTAACCAAAAGGTACTCTAATAACTTTAGCGCTTCTATTGATTATACCTATCAAATTGCCGAGGGTAACGCGTCCAATCCAGATGACGCTTTTGATGATATAAAAGGGGATAATGAGCCGGAAAAACAGCTTTTGCCGTTGCTGTGGGACCAGCGCCATTTGGTCAATGTATTACTGACTTTTAGTGTGCCGGATAATTGGTCGCTGAGCTTGTTAGGGACATTGGGCAGTGGCTTTCCCTATACCCCGTCTACAGGCGCTATTGGGGCTTTTCAAGAAAACAGCGGACGTAAGCCGTCTTCAACCAACCTCGATATCAAATTCAGCAAAGATTTAAAGCTTGGCCGTTTTTATTACACGTTTTTTGTTAACCTCTATAATGCCTTTGATAAGTTGAACGAAGAAGATGTTTATGGCGATACCGGCCGTGCCTACTACTCGCTTTCCGAACAGGACGCCTTGAACAGCGCTGCCGCTACCGGGCGGGTAGATTATGTCAATTCGATTCAGGAAATCTTCCGGGAGCCGACGCGTTATTCAGAGCCGCGCCGGTTGCAACTTGGTATGTCTGTGCGCTATTAAAGCTTTTAGCGAGTTCTGCATTGAGAATTTTATGCAAAATTATCAAACGCATTGTTCACTCAAAATAAGGGAAAGCTATGATGCCGAAAAGAGTCTTTAACTTAGTGATCCTGATCTGTGTTGCAATAGCAACGCAGGCTTTTGGTCAGGGCGACCCACGCAAAGGTGATCCGACTTTTCGCAAGAAAGGCAATCATAATGGCAACAAAGTGAACTCTATTTTTTACAATTACGGTTTGGTAGGCGATCTGCCGCCGGAAATTTCCGGCGAATGGCCTATTGGTACCGGTAATGAATATGTGGGTGATGTTAGCCCTTTAGTCGGTGTCGAATATCCGGTCGCTCCGGGCGACACCATTATCTCAGTGGTGACAAGCAGTACGCCGCGCGGTTGGGATGACGGACCGGCCGGCGGAGGTGAGTTTTGGGGCTTTGAACCCTTGCCCGGTTACACGGATGCCAGTCAGGGTTTTGTGGCCACCAGCGGCGCTTTGGACAGCGATGGCCCGGACCATATCCCCGGCTCGGCCGATGACGACGGTAAGCCAGATAGCTGGCCAAACTATTGGCCCGATCATCCGGATTGGGTGGATGCCGACGGCATTACGCAATGGAACGGTTTTTTTGGCCGTGGCGTTATGAATGCCGATCTGGAAAGTTATTTCCGTTTTGATGATTCGCGCGATGCTGAATTTTTGATTTTCCCGGACCCGGCCGATCAAGACCGGCGCGGTTTAGGTTACGAAGTCAAAGCGCGCGGGTTACAGTGGGCGCATTTTTTGGCCGAGGACTGTATTTTTTGGCTGTACGAAATTATTAATGAAGGCACACTCAATTATGACAAAGCCTCCTTTGGTATGATTGTTGGGACGCTTGCCGGTGGCCGATCCGACTCACGGGACGATCTGGCCTTTTTTGATCTGGCCAATGATATTACCTACTCCTGGGATGCTGATGATCGCGGCTCGCCGGGCTGGGTACCGGTCAGCAGTACGCGCAATGTCGGCTATGTCGGCTATGCCTATCTGGAAAGTCCGGGTATTGATCGTGACGGTATTGACAATGACGGCGACGCAGACTCACTGTCCGTTGCCCCGCGTTTTACCGAAGCGGATTTTGCTCCTCGCCGAATCCAGGCCGGAATGGAAATTATCTCTATTCATCCGGTAACTTTTGAACGGACGATTGTCGCTGTTCCCAATCAGCCTTTTACTTTCACAACTCAAGGCATGACCTATAACATTATTCCCGGCCAAACAGTTGTTGAGGAATTAGAAACCGATGTGATTGATAATGATTTTGACGGGCTAATTAATGAAAGCTACGAAGCCCATTATAATCAATTGGTTAACCCGCCCGATGGCTATGACCTTGAGCCACGCCCGGCTTTACGTCATATCGACTATGTCAGCGGCGCCGGATCGCAGGACCTGATGATTGACGAAGGCCGCTTTGACGGCGTAGATAATGACGGCGACTGGAATCCGGTGCGGGATGACTTAGGCGCAGACGGCGCACCGCACACCGGCGATCCCGGCGAAGGCGATGGTCTACCGACTGCCGGCGAACCCCATTTTGACCAGACCGACGTGGATGAATCCGACCAAATCGGTTTAACAACTTTTGACTACTTTTCTCCGCCGGGCCAAATCCGGCTTAGTAATGATCCGCAAGTGTGGGGCCGCATGACGCCGGGCGTTTTTGACGTAATTCCCGGACAGGCGGAAGACGGCGACTTCATCTACGCTTCCGGTTATTTTCCGACCCCGGCAAAGAGCACCCAATTTTTCTCCTTCTCGCTGGTTTATGGCGAAGATTTTGACGACATCTTGAACAACAAAATTACAGTTCAAACGATTTATGATGAGAACTATAACTTTGCCCGCCCCCCTGCCAAGCCGAACGTCCGCGCTTTTGCCGGAGATCGCTATGTAACATTGTATTGGGATTCTGCGTCGGAAAATTCGTATGATCCAACCTCCGGTTATGATTTTGAAGGCTACAAAATCTATCGCGCCACCGATCCGGCTTTTAATGAAATCAATACGATTACGGATGGTTTTGGTCGCAAAATTTTTTACGAACCGATAGCTGTCTTTGACATCTTTAACGAGTACAAAGGTTTCTTTCCAGTGGATTATCAAGGGGTTCAGTATTATCTGGGTAAAAACAACGGACTTCGCCACGCTTTTACAGATTCCAGCGTGACCAATGGAATAACATATTACTATGCCGTAACGGCTTACGATCATGGCGAAGCCGACAAGTCTATTTTTCCGGCGGAAACCACCAAATCCATTTTAAAAGCGCCAAGCGGTAACATTTCATTAGACATTAATACGGTTGTCGTCAGGCCGAATGCGCCGGTTAATGGCTACCTGGCATCCGGTACGGATGATTTTGCGCACGTACAGGGCAGCGCATCCGGTGAAATTACATTAGCAATTTTGGATCCAAGCATTGTTCCGGACATGCGAACCTATGAAATTCGTTTTACCGACAACGGCTATTTTGAGCGTAATACATCAGGTTATCGCCTGATTGATGTTACGAACAGTTCACCGGACACTATTTTGAAATTTATCGGCAATCCGCAGGGTGATTCCGACATGTTCGGCGGAATGCGCCTGAATTTTCAAAATCGCCCGTCTGGCGTCATTAATGAATCTGCTTCCGGTTGGAATCATCCTGAAAAGAATTTACCGGCCTTTACGCCAAGTACAATTGAGCGGTGCACTTTTGTCGGACATCGGGCCGCCTTTAGTTATGAAATTTCGATGACCAGCGCTTTTGAAGTACGGTCCGAATCTATCTTTGTAGCCTGCTTTCCTCGCAATTTATCAGTCCCGCCCAAGCCGGCAAATTTTCGTGTGCGCAACACTTCGCTAAACCAGGATGTAAAATTTGGCTATAGCGATTTAGACGGCATAGCCGGATTAAGTAAAGGCGACGAGATATTTTTTCTTGAGTATAACGAAGACACCCGCCGCACAGAACCTACCTGGTATATCAAAATGAGTGGTTCCGGCACAACCGACAATCCTGCCGCTGGCGATATTTTGAAAATTATTGCCTATACGCCATTTAACCGCAACGATGTTTACCGTTTTACCACCCATGGGGCAACTGCAGATGCGGAGGGTCTGACCGAAACGGATCTGAAGCAAATTAAAGTAGTGCCCAATCCATACATCGCTTCGGCAACATGGGAGCAAGATAATCCATATCAAACCGGGCGTGGCGAGCGTCGAATCGACTTTACGCATGTGCCGAAGGATGCAACAATCCGAATTTATACAATTCGAGGCGAATTGGTTCAAACGCTTCAGCACGCCGGCAGCATTTTTGACGGCACCGTTAGCTGGGACTTGCGGACGAAAGATGGCTTAAATGCCGCTTACGGTATGTATATCTATCATGTCGAGGCGCCAGGAATTGGCGAAAGAATAGACAAATTTGCGGTAATTAAATAGCCTTTCGGACTCAAACTGCCTTTGAAAGGAGTTACCCTTGAAGAGAATTTATTTCATCGTGGTTGGTTTTTTTATAATGACAACCGGCCAGGTCTGGGCGCAATCAAAAGTGGGAACAACCGGGGCGTCGTTTTTGGGTATTGCTGTGGGCCCTCGCGCTATCGGCAGTGGCGGCGCTTTTGTTGCCCGGGCTAATGACGCCACAGCTTTATATTGGAATAATGCCGGCATTGCTCAGTTAACACGTAATGAAGTTATGGTTTCTCATAATGAGTGGCTGGCAGGCACGTCCTTCGATTATGCAGCTTTTGTTATGCGCATGGGTTCCGGCGCTTTGGGAGTCAGCCTGACAGCGCTGAGTATGGATGAAATGGAAGTTACAACCGTGCTAAAACCGGAAGGCACCGGCGAACGATTTGATGCCGGCTATTTGATGACCGGATTGACCTATGCTCATGCGATGACCGACCGTTTCTACTTGGGCGCTTCGATCAAATACATCCATGAAACGATATGGAAAGAAAGTACGAATGGGGTTGCGTTTGATTTGGGCACGCTTTATCAAACCCGGTTTTTCAACGGAATGCGGATTGGCGCAGTTATTTCTAACTTTGGCTCCAGCCTGAAGATGCAAGGTGATGATTTAATTGTCCAGCATGATACCGATGGGACATCAACCGGCAATAATGACAACACGTTGGCGACTATGAAAACCGACAAATGGAACTTGCCCATTTTCTTTCGTGTCGGCGTAGCCACCGACGCCTATAAAAATGCAGACCATCGGCTGACGATAGCTACGGACGCACTGCACCCAAATGACAATGAAGAATCGCTAAGTATTGGCGGCGAGTATAGTTATAAAGAAATGCTTTTTTTACGCGCCGGTCTAAAATCGGCGCTCATTGAAGATGGCGAAGAAGGCCTGACTTTTGGCGCCGGTTTTCAAATCAACGAATTTGGCGCAACACAATTTTGCCTGGATTACGCTTACCAGGACTTCGGGCGGCTTGGAAATCCGCACACTTTTGGTTTAAGCGTACGTTTTTAGCGATCTGACACAGCTCATTACGCTACCCCGGAAGGAGGTGAATTCTGCATTTTGCCAACGGAAATGAACGGGGATGTCGTGATTAAGCATATTACTTTTCAATTACCTAGATTAAGGAGAAGAAGATGAAAATTGCTAAAGCATTTATGGCAGGATTGGTCGGCATTTTAATGCTGACGACGCTCAGCTTTGCCCAAACGGTGACTTTCAAAGTTGACATGTCGGTGAAGAAGGGAGAGCGGGCCTTTGATCCGGCGGCGGACCTGGTTTATGTTCGGGGGTCAATGAATAATTGGGGATCGGGTTATGCGCTGACGGATGGGAACGGAGATTTTATCTATGAAGGTGCGGTTGATTTTTCGGCGGTAGCGTTGGGTAACGTGACCTACAAATTTATGTATGTCAAAGGCACAAGCGAGATTTGGGAATCGGATCCGAATCGGACCTTTGACTATACCGGTTCCGGCCAGACGCTGGCAGTCGATTATTTTGATCGGGATGCAATTGTCAATTTAGTCGCGCCGGTTCGCATCTATTTTGAAGTGGACATGAGCGTGCAGGTTTTAGGCGGCGGTTTTAATCCGGCGACGGACTATGTTGGGATTCGCGGGGCGATACCGGAGTTTGGTTCATGGAGCGCGACCCAGGTTTTTACGGCGCAGCCGGGTTCAAACAATGTTTATGAAAGGGCGATTGAGATTGCCAGCTATGCGGTGGGGAGCGAGTTGAATTTTAAATTTGTAACTCAGGCGCAAGCAGACCCGTTGAACACGACCAGCGCGGGATGGGAAGCAGGCGACAATCGCATTTTTACCGTTAGCGAGGCGGATCTGGCCAATTTTGATGGTCATTTTTATCAATATTTGTGGGCATCGAATAGCACGGACTGTAATTACTTTTCATGTGTGACCCCGGCGGGCATTTTGACACGGGATGTGGAAGTTACTTTTCAAGTGGACGTGAGTTCGGCGGTCAAGTATCTGACCGATCATCCGGACAGTTGTTTGATCGACGTGCAATCATCCGACCCGGCTTTTTGGGTATGTGATCCAGGCGACATTAAGGGTGTTTATATCAACGGGAGTTCGCGCGAAGTTGGTTCGTGGTGGGGTTGGGGCAATAAGCCGCCGCAATATTTGCTGACGGATAAGGGCAATAACATGTGGGAATGGAAGCACACCTTCCGGGCCGGTCATGCCAAGAGTTTTGAGTATAAGTTCGGTCTCAACAGCAATGACAATGAATCTCTGGCCGGCGCTAACCATGTCGCCAAATTGACCGATACCGCGGCAACCATGACCGTTCCCAACTGCTTTGGCTCTTTGCGCGAGGATATTGCCAATTGGCCGCGCTGCGCGACGTACAACGATCCTATTTTAGTAACCTTTAAAGTTGACATGTCGGTGAAGAAGGCGGAGCGGGCATTTGATCCGGCGACGGATATCGTATATGTGCGCGGGGCATTGAACAATTGGGATCCGGGTTTTGCGTTGACGGATGCGAACGGGGATTTGATTTATGAAGCCGCGGTTGATTTTTCAGCGGAAGCGCCGGGGGCCAAGAATTACAAGTTTGCGTATGTCAAAGGGACAGCGACGCAATGGGAATCGGATCCAAACCGAACCTTTGACTATACGGGTTCCAGCCTGGTATTGGCGGCTGATTATTTTGATCGGGATGCAGTTGTAAATTTGGTAGCGCCGGTGCGCATCTTTTTTGAAGTGGACATGAGCGTGCAGGTTTTAGGCGGCGGTTTTAATCCGGCGACGGACTATGTTGGGATTCGCGGGGCGATACCGGAGTTTGGTTCATGGAGCGCGACCCAGGTTTTTACGGCGCAGCCGGGTTCAAACAATGTTTATGAAAGGGCGATTGAGATTGCCAGCTATGCGGTGGGGAGCGAGTTGAATTTTAAATTTGTAACTCAGGCGCAAGCAGACCCGTTGAACACGACCAGCGCGGGATGGGAAGCAGGCGACAATCGCATTTTTACCGTTAGCGAGGCGGATCTGGCCAATTTTGATGGTCATTTTTATCAATATTTGTGGGCATCGAATAGCACGGACTGTAATTACTTTTCATGTGTGACCCCGGCGGGCATTTTGACACGGGATGTGGAAGTTACTTTTCAAGTGGACGTGAGTTCGGCGGTCAAGTATCTGACCGATCATCCGGACAGTTGTTTGATCGACGTGCAATCATCCGACCCGGCTTTTTGGGTGTGCGATCCAGGCGACATCAAGGGTGTGTATATTAATGGAAGCTCGCGCGAAGTTGGTTCATGGTGGGGTTGGGGGAATAAGCCGCCGCAATATTTGCTGACGGATAAGGGCAATCATATGTGGGAATGGAAGCATACTTTCCGGACCGGTCATGCCAAGAGTTTTGAGTATAAGTTCGGTCTTAACAGCAATGACAATGAATCTCTGGCTGGCGCGAACCATGTGGCCAAATTGACGGATGTAAATGCCCGCATGACCGTCTCTGACTGCTTCGGTTCCTTGCGCGAAGATATCGCCGATTGGCCGAGCTGCGCCACCGTCGGTATTGAAGAAGACCCGGATGGGGGTATTGTAGAAAAAACGAGCTTCCAACTTTTTCAAAACCATCCCAACCCGACGCGGGCTTTTACGACGATTGCCTTCCGTCTGGATACACCGGCAGAGGCCACATTGACAATCTATAACACGGCTGGTCAAAATATTCGGGAATTTAATCTGGGCCATGTAAACGGAAATGCGATTCTGAATGTTGCGTGGGATGGCCGGGATAATAAAGGCAATGAAGTCACCAGCGGTGTTTATCTGTACGCAGTCAAGGCCGGTAATCAGGAGCAAAGTCGTAAAATGACGGTGATTCGTTAAATTATCCGCTCTTGTAAAGTTTCATGTTTACTGGCTTTCATGTAGTATAGCTTTATCCTGGATTATTTATCACCCCACTTTTATGTCTCCATGGTGAATAATTCTGACTAAC
Source organism: uncultured Gemmatimonadota bacterium (assembly GCA_964404765.1). Taxonomy (GTDB): domain Bacteria; phylum 4572-55; class 4572-55; order 4572-55; family 4572-55; genus CAYOLL01. The sequence continues at coordinate 27,105 of CAYOLL010000024.1, forward strand.
AGAAAACCTCGCATTCAAGCCAAAGAGTGCGAGGTTTTTTTTCTTTCATTTTGGATACGCCGAGTAGAAGAGAAGATGAGAAATTGTGCTCGATACGGGAAAAATCTGACAATAATTGCATTTTGTGTAATTTTTGCTGCGGGCTGTCTTGCGCGTGGTGAAGAGTACGCCCAAAACGGCAGCCGACTTTTTTTAAAAGCGGATTATCGGGGCGCAGCCAATGAATTTAAAATGGCATTACGCTATCATCCGCGGCGGTCGGACTGGCTATTTGGATTAGGTCTGGCTTATGCCCGGCAGTGCGAGTTGAATGGAGCTCAGGGAGCCTTTAAAAAACTATTGGAAATTGACGCGAGTTACAAACCACGGATATTGAATGCTTATCGCCAGATGGTTGACAAAACTCGCTTTTCGCAGCCAAACACTGCTTTTTTAACCGTCCGACAGATGACGCTGCTTGATCCTTTTTTGCATTTGGGCGAGGACGCGTACTTTGCCGGATCCGGCTATTTTAAAACAGAGGAATATATTACTTCCTTGCGCTATTTTGAACAGGCCGTTAATTTCGCGCCCGCCCATGCCTTAAATCAAGAGGCGCGCTATCATATTGCCATCATTTATCGAAAATTGGGTGACGTGCGTTCCAGCTTTTTGTATTTCTTTTTAGTGGATCCCATGCAATTAGATAATAATAGCCAGGCTGATTATTATTCACAGTTTGGCGAAGTTGCCTATGAATTTGCCAACGAGGCTTATGATCAAGGCGAATCGGAAACAGCGCTGATGGCCGTTAATACTCTGCTGGAAATTGGTCGGCCTTCTACCTTAATTGACGACGCCTATTTTTTGCAAGGACAAGCATTGCGCGAGTTAAACCGGATTGAGGAAGCGATTGCATCATTTCAAAAAACAATTGATGCCAATCCTTTCCAACGCGGCCAGTTGGTCATTCGGGCTAAAGACGAAATTCGCCGCTTGCGCTATGGCAAATTGAACGCGGATCAAGCTACCCCGTCATTTGATATTAGGAGTGTTCCGATAATCACAAACCCGGCCACCCCGGCAACAGAAGCGAAAGAGGGCGGATTTTGAATATAAAATACACCACTCGGTCGGTTGTCAAAGGGTAAAGTCTGCGCGGCGCAGGTGGCGCCCTTGAACTGGCCGCTAAATATTTACTCAACGCCGTTAATTTAAATAATCCAAATCAATATAAATATAATATGGCTGAAAAAATTCTATTTACCGATGATAATGCCGCTGTTCTTAAGCTGGTGGAGACCTTTCTTAAAGTAAACAAATACGAGGTCTACACGGCTGATAATGGCCAGAAAGCATTTGAAGTTGCCAATAAAATCCATCCGGATCTGATCATCTCCGATGTCATGATGCCTAAGAAAAGCGGCTTTGAATTGTGCCGCGATTTGCGCCAGAACGCTTTGACCTGGCACATTCCCATTATGTTGTTGTCGGCCAAAGATCGCACCACCGACAAAGTCCAGGGATTGGCTGAAGGCGCAGACGATTACATGACCAAGCCATTTGATCTGGATGAATTGTTGGCGCGCGTTAAAACGCTGCTCAAACGCAGTCAGGAAGCGATGGACGCAAATCCGTCCACCAAACTGCCCGGTAATTTGTCTATTGAGCGCGCCATTGTCCGCCGTATTACATCAAAAGAAAAGTTTGCCGTTTGCTATTGTGATCTGGATAATTTCAAGTCTTTTAATGACCATTACGGTTTTTATCTGGGTGATCGGGCAATCAAATATACGGGCATGACCGTGAATACCGTCGTGCGGGAACTTGGCAGCCCAGCGGATTTTGTCGGTCATATCGGCGGGGACGATTTTATTTTTATTACCCAACCGGAAAATTCCGAAAAACTGTGCAAAGAAATTATTCAGCGTTTTGATATCGGCATTCGTGAGCTTTATGATCCCAAAGAATTGGAACGCGGCTATATCGTTGGCAAAAACCGTCAGGGCATGACTGTCGAAGTGCCCATCATGTCCCTGTCCATTGCCGTCATTTCGAATGTGGATCATGTGATTGAGCACCCCGGTCAAATCAGTATGATCGAAGGCGAATTGAAGGAGTATGTCAAAAAATTAGAAGGCAGCAATTATGTCGTAGACCGCAAACCTACCTACGGCAGAGCCAACTCGACTCTTGACGAAATTCTGATTGCTCACCGCAATAGCGATTTTGCCCATCGCCTGCGCCGCTCGCTCAAAGGCTATCCTTTTTCCATCACTCAGGCCCGTAACGGTGTCGAAGCTCTGCTTTATGTCACCGAGCGTGAGCCCGCCCTGCTGATCGTCGATCCATTTATTGATGTTATTGATGGCAAAGACCTGGTTCAGCTCATCCACAAAATTGAGCGCTTAAAAATGCTGCCGATCATCTTCTTCGCTACAAAGGAGACGTATCCGCGCATCAAAGCCGAGTCCGAAGCGGTCGGCATTAACGGAGTGCTGCTGGAAGAAACGGAGTCACGTCAGGTTGCAGAATATTTAGCCCAAATTTTGGATTTGAAATTGTAGTGACGTGGTCAACACGTCTGTCATGCTGTAAGTATCTTGTTCTAAATTAACTCTGCATTTGATTCAAGCAAGACTTTTTCAGAATGATAATAGACATCTTTCCAATTAAATTTGAAGTCGTCGATCTGGCGCATCTATGCTTTTTGCCCCGTAGGGGCAAGCCGTTTGTAGAAAAATACGCGAAAACAATAGGTATGATAAGCCCCATCGGGGCGATCCGTGAAACATGGCGGGGTCGTTCTGGTTAAACGGGCCGCCCCGATGGGGCTAAAAGCCGGGTTCGGTCGGGCTCGCTTTTCTACAAACGGATCGCCCCGATGGGGCTAAAAGCCGCATCGCAACCGGGTTTATTTTGGAAAGATGTCTAATGAAAAGCAAAAAGAGATTTCGCCTTGATTGGCTGAAATCTCTTTTGCTTTTGTGGGTAATTCCTTAACATCCTCAGGTTTTTTCCGCCGGGTCAGTTATGGTATTACGATTCTTGTCAGGGCTTATTCCCTTTGCTGGCCCGAAAATCGACCAGCGTTTTTAGTGTCTTATCCAGCAATGCCTGATCGTAAAGCTTGCCGGTCAACTTTTTGCTGACGTCATCTTTAACAGCCAAAAAGGTCTTGAGCGTTTCGCCCTGTGGGATTGGCGTAAGCTTTACGCCGCTGGTTTCGATGGCCTTAATAGCTGCGTCGTTATCTTTGCGAGTCGATTCGACCAAGCGCCGCAAGTGCTTTTTGCAGACATCTTTCATGACGGTTTGCTGCGCCGATGTTAAGAGGTCAAACTGTTTTTTGTTGATTAAAACCGCACCGGAAGCATTCGTAATACGCAGCAACGACATATATTTGGCTTTGGTGTGCCATTGCAAAGCCATGGCAGCCAAAGGCGAAGCGTAAAACGCGTCGACCAGACCGGTTTGCAGCGAGGTCATAACATCCGTGATGGACAGCGGAAAAGGCGACACACCGAGACTGCGAAACGTTTGATTAGCCAGTTCGTCGCCTTCCCAGGTCCACATTTTGATACCGCTCAGATCGGCTTTGGTATTGATCGGCTTTTGGCTGAAAACATGCACAAAACCAACTTCCGCCCAACCCAGCAAGACGAAACCTTTTTCTTCATAGCGCCGCGAAAAGTCGGCGTACATCTGATCCACTACATAGTCAATTTCTGCGGCATCATTAAACAAAAACGGCAACTCTAAAACCCGCATATCCGGCAAAATTTCGCCAAGCCCGTTTCCGGTAAACCCGGCGCTATGGACCTGACCAATTCGCATTTTCTTGATCACATCTTTTTCATCTCCCATGACCCCGCCCGGATAGATTTTAAATTTAACTTCGCCGTTTGTTTGTTTCTCGATATCGGCGTTCATCTCGTTCATAATCTTCATCCAGGTCGAGCCTTCCGGGGCCAGCGTAGCAAATTTTATCTGGGTGACAGCCTGCGCCGGATGGATTCCGGCGAGTAAAAGGGTAAACGCCAACATTAAACCGCATCGTGTACTTTTCACAATTCTCTCCTTGTTAGATGTGTAGTTCGATTAAAATTGGTGTTGTGTATACGTTTAAAATCGCACTTTATTCCCAATTGTTCCCAATTGGTTTGCTTTGAATAACTTCCGATTTACAATTATGGGATCACACCCGCCTCAAAAAAAATTTCGAGCTGTGTGGATGAACACATCTTTGGCCGCGAAAAAGCGCAAAATGCACACAATCATGGGAAAGCATAAAGGTTTCGCATTGTTTCTTTGCGATTTTTGTGCATTTTTGCGGCAGAGAACCGTTTGAAACTGTTCAATCACACAGGCCGCAAGGTTTTACCGTCTTTTATTGAGGTGTAAAGCCGACTTTTTTAAAGTGTGCTCCCAATCGCGACAAAAACACAGTTTGCTGCGCCGGATCAAGCAGCAGCAGGACTTGCCCAACTGCGCGCTGAAAGTTAACCAAATCAATCAAGAAATCATAGACCGAATTTGCGGCAGCCAACTCTGCGACCAACGCGGCGTTTTGTGCGTCAATCAATTCGACTACGGACAATGACCCCGTCGAGTAGTTGTTGGTAATGATTTCCAGGTTTTTGCGGGCAGCGGCGGCAGCTTCATAGGTCTGATCAATACCGGCATGGGCAGCCCCGGCCAAATGCATATTCATCCAGGTGTTTTGGGTCAGCTTTTCGACTAACGACCTACGTTGGGCCTGCAGTTGCTTTAATATTGCCGCGGCTTTGTTTTTCTCCGCGACATCTCGACTGCCTTTGTACAGCGGCAGGCTGGCCTGAATGCCCACGCTCCACTCGGTATCGTCCGGTGCGCCGGGGTAGGATTGTGCGCCAACGCCGTCTTTATAAACATGCTGTTTGACTTCGGCTTGCAACGCCAAATCGGGTAGCCAAATATCTCGTTGGCTGGACTGCAGCGCCCGTTGCTGCGCGGCAATGGCGGTATCTAATTGCTTAAGCTCCGGCGAGTTCTCCAAAGTCAATTGGGCCATAAAATCCTTGGCAATTTCGAATGTCAACGGATTATCCATGTAAATAACAACCTGGCTTTTAATCATGGAAAGGAGCGAATCACCCACGCCGATATCGCGGGTAGCAACCACTTCGGTTAACTGTCGGTGCAGAACCTGACTAAGCGCGATTTCGGCAATTTGACGCCTGGCATCGGCGTCAATTACATCTTTGCGGCGAGTGGCAATTTCCACCTCCCAGCGGTGCAATTCGCCTGGCCAACCGGCGCCAATGGCCTGACGAACACGGGCAAGTTCCAGATTAGCGTGCGTTTTTTTTAAGTTGTCGCGTTGAATATGCACAAATGTCTTAACCTGAAGCACGTTCAGATAGGCAATGGCCGCAGCCCGGCCAATATCTTGCCGCTGCGCCTCATGATCGGCCTCGCGGCCTTGTTGTAATTGGCGCTGGATATTTAAATTGGCCAGTAACGGTTCGGAAAAAATGGGTTGCGTCCATTTAAGGCCGGCAGCCACTTCGCGCTCCGGATAAAGACCGGCTCGATCCCTGTCGATTTGTGTCCCCAACGTATTCACTTGCAGATTGGGCCGCAGATAGCTGCGAGCGATGCGAACATCTTGGGCTCCGGCAATTACATTTTGTTCGCTCGCAGTGATGTCCAGATTTTGAAGCATGGCTTCCTTGATGGCTTCCACCAGGCTTATTGACTGACCGGCCGGCTCCACCTCATGATTAAGCAGCTCGGCTTCGGTCAAAATGTCCCAACGGGGATAAAAGCCAATGGCGCGGGCTGTAGCCATGTTAATGGTCAGCTTCTGACCAACGGCAAAACCAGTGGGCAGTGTGCCGGCATCCTGCCCACCGGCAATACGCTGAATGTTTAGAGCCAGGCGGCGGGCAAGCTGTGGGAAGTATGTTTCGGGCAAAATTCCGGCCATAAACCCTTGCTTGACATCGGTCTCGCCCAGCAAGGCAAAAGATGGCAGCCGCAATTTAATCAAGCCTTGCACCAAATGCGCGTATTCCGCCGGGGCAAGATGAATCATGGCTCCGATGTAGACTCCGTCGACGTCGGGCGGAATCGCCCGCAAAGCTTCTTCTGCGGATGTGCCAACCCGGATGAACTCGAATTTTAAATTTTGCTCGAAAAATGTCTGCTCAATTGGCTTCTGCAAAGACGGTATCGCTTCCAAAAATGGCTTACTTAGCAGCACAGCCAGCTTTTTAAACGGATAAATATCATAAAAAGCTTTAACATCGCGCTGGACGGTCTGTGGTATATCCAGATAGGATAAGTTTTTTATCCCGCTGACGCCGTCTTTATGGGGCAACCCCTGGATGCCGGCGTCGATAACAAAGGGTGCAACAACCGGCTTCTGCAAATTCTGGCGCAAGCAGGCCTGGTGCGAGGCCAGTACGCCGGCGGCAATTACCAGATCCACACCGGGATCGTCGAGCAGCTGCGTCAACGCTTTATTGACACCGATCAGCGTCCAATCCGCTGTCAACGTCTTGTCATCCGGAAAGCGGGCCTCAATCTCGCCGCGCAACAACTCTGATATTTCCTTATGGAATAAATCTATGGTCAGGTCATTGCCAAGCCAGGGGCCGTCCAGCACAACGCCGATACGTAACGGACGGGCTTCCGCGCCAAATAAGCCGCTGAAAATTGTCCATAGGCCGCCGAAAATAAAAATTCGGACGGTTTTCGATATTCGTAATTTGTTCATCATTACTTGTCACTCTCTAAAAAATTTAATCAAATGACCCGAGAATGCCTGAAATTCTGCAAGAATGATTGGTTTTGCTCGTGCTGCTTTGCGCCAAATAAATGATCGGCTAAATCCAGTTCTCAATTTCCAGATCAGTCACCCGTGAAAACTCGCTGTAGTTGTTTGTTACCAAAACCGCATCTTCCGAAATAGCGTGAGCAGCGATAAGCAAATCAAAAGAGCCAATTGGCGTCCCTTTCTTTTGGAGATCGTATCGTATTGTGGCCGCTACTGTTGCAGCTTTTTGATCAAATCCGACAACAGTAAGCGGGTCCAGAAAGCTGTCAAGAGCCATACGGCTTTTTTGACTGCCGCGTTGCAATGCGCCATACTCCAACTCAAAACAAACGACCGATGAAAGATATATAGCTTTAGGACGTAATATCTGAAACTTCTGGATAACTTTCTCAGGCCGCTGTTTCAAAATATAAATGCAAATATTGGTATCAAGCATGTACTTCGTCATTCAAAGCTTTCCCGTTCCTGAAATTGAATGGTTTTTCGCTCATTTTTTAGATAGTCATCCATAAAGTCAGTATACTCTTGAGGGGAAAAATTAAGATTTGCCCACCAATCTTCCCACCAATTTTCAGCGTTTTCTTTTACTCGTAACGTACCTATATCGTACTTTTGCTCACTTAGACCGATAAGAGATGCAAAATAATCATCAACGGTTATTCCGTATCGCCCGGCTTGCTTTCGGGCAATAACGACCTTATCTTCGGGAAGCTGTATGGTAAGTGTTGTCATGACAGAGTTTCCTTTCTAAAAGAGGTCTTCCATCTGATCAAGCAGCGTTTGTGCCCGTCGTTTGGATAGCATGGTCAACAATTTCTGCTCCGGCAGAATATCAATCGGCGCGGCTAATACGTCAGTTAGCGTACTTTTAAAAAGCTCTTCATCCAGAGTTGTGCGGGCGTAATATTGGGCGTAGTAGACTTTAGTCAGTAAAAATTTGTTGTCGGTCAACTGCATGGCCCGGTCAAAATGCTTTTTAGCTGTGTCGGGATTACCGCCCATCATGCGCGGCAGCGAGCCGTAGTATGAGCCGAGGAATAAATGGGCGCCGCCGAAATAAAAACCTTCATCCAGCGTGAGAACCCGGTTCATCAGAGCCATCACTTTGGGTAAATCGCCAATGGCCTCGACCGAAGTGCGGTTAAGATTGGCGTACGCGCCCCAATTGTAGCCAAGCCAAAACAGATGCGGCACATCGCTTTTTTTGGCCGTTTGCAGCGCCCGCTCAAATTCGGCCAGCGGCGCATTGAATTTAGCGTAGATGCCTTTGTTCTTGCGCTGGAGAATTTTCAGCGCGAAATCTTTACCGCGCAGGTAGAATTTGGAAGCGCGCTCGGGATCGACCTCCTCTACAAAAGCCAGGGCATAGCCGCCATAGCCCTGCGAGGTCATCAACAAAAGGTCGGTGTTGCTTGGATCACTGCGGACCAATGCCTCCAGCAATTTTAAATTCCCGGCAATGGCCTGCTCGGCTAATCGCAAGTCATCTTCTTCAAACATGACGTCCATGCCGTTAGCCAGAATGCCATCCATTACACCGACAGCAATTTTGCTGATGGAACAACTGCTTTGGCTTAAAATTACTCCGAGCAGTGCTAATTTTATAAGCGCTTTAATTGATCTCACAGGATGTCCTTTTTGTTAATGAGGTTAATTTGGGTAGGAAGTTTCAGGATATATAGTATACCATAAACGCGCTGAAAAAATAGATGTATTGAAAATGGATGTCAAGTTAATTCAAATTTGCAAGACCGGGTAGCCGCAATAAAGCACAGCGGAAATCCGACAATTCCGTTTAAAACCTCTGGGCGTAGCGCATTTGTGGATCTATTCGTAATTCCACAGAAACTCAGCGCTGTGGTTTCTCCACTGAAGGTTAAGCGTTAGCACGGAAGCACTGGAATAAAAGCTTGACAATAGAAGTATTTTTCCTTAGAATTCGGCTTTATTTGTGCGAATTTAAGACCTGAATAATTCATAAACGCAAGAGACGCAAACGGCGCAAACGACGCAACCGCTTGATTTGTTTTAAATTAGCTGAATTTAAAAAGATTAGGTTGCCTCACAATCCATTTTTAAGATATAAATTCGCAACTTGCGTCTTTAGCGTCAATTGCGACGTTTGCGTTAAGATTTGTGAATAATTCGAATAATTCAGGAAGAAGTCGTTAGCTGCATCTGTAATTCTACCTTTTTTTCGGAGTAATGATTTTTCGGGAATTTATCAGCGACTGTCTTGTATGAACAATTGACTGGATGGATTAGACTTTGAAACAAACGACGTTCGCAAAATTAACCGAATTGAGTGATGACGAGATTATCCTCGACGCCCAAAAAGGGAGCACGGTAGCCTTTGACGAATTAGTTAAGCGCTATCGCAAGCGGGTGTACGCGCTGGCTTATCAAATGACGTACGATTCTGAAGATGCCGATGACCTGGCTCAGGAAGCCTTTATCCGGGCCTACGAAGCCATTGGGCGCTTTCAGATCGGCATGAAGTTTTATACCTGGATCTACCGGATTGTCGTCAATCTGTGTATAAATCATAAGAAGCGCAAGGCTCGCTCGGTCAATTTAGAGCCCGAAGACGAAGCGGCAATCCCGGCAAAACCGCAGTCCAACCCCGGCGTTATCCTCGAAGATGCCGAGTTGGGTGAGACCATCCGCGCGGCAATGGACGAGCTGCCGGAGCATCAAAAAACAGTCTTTACACTGCGCGTGTTTCAGGATTTATCGTACCAGGAAATTGCTGACACACTGGAGATTTCGCTGGGCACGGTTATGTCACGGCTTAATCGGGCGCGTGAGGCGCTTAAAGTCAGTTTGAAAGAATATGTTAGCTTGTAAGATTGTAACTTCTCAAAAAGTGTTGGCAAATCAAACCTTGCGAAGGCTTCGGTGCACAACTTTATCATATTTGCAGAAAAACCTTCGCAGGGTTACCAATAGTTAGTTATTGAGAAATTACGTTAAGATGAAGAGGGGAAAGATGAAGACGGAAGCAATGGAAGAATTGTTGGGACGCTACATAGACGGAGAGCTCGACGCTGCGCAAAAAGAGCATGTGGAGGCCGAATTGCGCAACAATCCGCAATATCGGGAATTGCTCCATGCCTATCAGCAAATTGATTCGCTGACCAAAAAAGCCGTTGCCTACGAGCCCGGCGAAGCTTATTGGGACACGTTTAATCTGCGCTTGCATCAAAAAATGGAGGCTCGCCCAAAAGTGGAGCCTGCCGGTTTTTGGGCTTTTTTGCAACAATGGTTGAGCGTTCCGGTCCTGCGCCTGGCCAGCGTGACTATTCCGGTAGTACTCGTCGGTTTTGTCGGTTTATATGTCTATCAGAACCGGTTGGATCAACAGGAGTTTGTCGCGACGGTGACAGAGCAAATGACGCTGCCCGCGCCGGCGATAACACCCGCATTAGAAGATAAAATATCGTCCGAAACCGCTGCGTCCGTAGAAGAAACGGGTTCCGCCGCCAGTCCGGTTGAAGCGCCTGCCGGCGCGTCATCATTAGCACAGCCGGCCGCTGCGCCGCTTGCCGCCGGTGAAGCGCGGGCCAGTCGCGAAATCGTCACCCAACCTGCCCCCGCAGTAACCGACTTGCCGGCGCAGCGTTGGAAAGACCAGGCTGCTAACTCCAACACAGCTTCTGCTGGCACGACTGCGCCAAGACCCACCGCGAGCAATGAACTGGCAGAATTAAAGCCTGTTTATAAAAAATCCGAACCATTGGTCGAAGCTGAAAAAAGCGACAGCGGCCCGACCACGCCGTCAGCGCTGGCCGCAAAAACTACTGATCACGCAGTGCCCATGGATAAGACCGGCACACTCGGCGACATGCTGGCGGCTACGACGCAAAAGTCCGCGCCAATGGAAGCCGCCCGGCTCGGTACAGACGAAAGCGACAATAATGGTTTGCGCGGCAGTTTGATGTCTACCCCGCATACGCCCTTATCAAAAGTCGACCGGCCAAAATTGCCGGATCGCTTGCTCAATTCGGTTCGGATTGCCAAAGAGATGCTGTTGGCAGGACCTTTTGATAATCAGGCGCGTCAGGGTTTTGTGGGTAATTCAAGGGCAAAAAGTTACGGCGCATTCCCCGTCGATAGCCAGCCGGTGCTGAAGTCGCTTTGGGTCGAACAGGGGCAAATTTATTTTACCGAATTAACGGTTGAGCGGGCGAATGCTTCCGCCGGCGTCGTTGCCATCAATGCCCAGGGCAAGGTTGGTACAACGCTTGCCAATGTCAATCTGACAAAACTGCGCCAGACGGTTGACGCCTATGTTGACGAAAACGGGCGCTACCTGCTGCAAGCTGCGGATCAATTACCGATCCAGGATGGAGTAGAAAAATTTCCGCTGACCAACCCGAACTTGTTGGAAGGCTGGGAGTTTTATGACTTTTTCTGGAATGAAGCCGAACAAACCGTTTGGGCCCGCTTTCACAGTAGTTTGCTGCCGTCATCCGCGCCCAGAAATAGCCACCGTTTAGGTGAATATGGCGCGCTTTGGCTCAGATTGAATCCGGAATCCGCCGAGATTCTTAGCACAACATTAAGCCGGCTTCAAGTGGTTGTTTGGGAATAAAATTCGGAATCGCTCAAAAATTCTTGGTAAACTCGAAGTTCAATCGGAGCTTTGACATCAATCTCAAAGCTCCGCTTTGAACTCCGCAACTGCCACAAAATCTGCCGGTCGTGATTTAAGTACATTTTTAAACCCCACGCTTTATGTCTGAATATCCTTCATCTGAAATCGTATTTACCTACCGCGCGTATAAAAGCAACGCTGTTCACATTTTTTGGCACGGAAAGCAAGTTTTGATCCTTAAAAACAGGGCGGCGGAAAAGTTCCTTGCTCGCATTACCCGTCTTGATCAAAACGCAGCCCAGCTTTTTATGGCAAAAGTAACCGGCAAATTTAAACACGGCACAGAAAGATAGCTGCCGCAAAAATCCAACAATTTTAAAAAACACACCGTTTGTACTTGCCTTTAATCCCGAAAAATGGTAAAATTCATTTCAAATTATTCATCTTGAACAAGCGCTCTTTTCACCTCACATATATGCCAAACCACTTGCCGGATGGAGGCTGCCATGAAAATTCGCGACATTTTGCAAAAAAAGGGAAACGCTATCTACACCGTTGCACCGGAAATGACGCTATCTCAAACCATTGCTCTGCTCTGCGAAAAAAGAATCGGCGCCGTGCTGGTTGTGGACGGCCAAAACAAACTGGTAGGAATTCTTTCGGAGCGGGATATTCTGCGGCAATGTAATTTACGCACTAATCTGGATACGACGCCTGTCTCTGCGGCCATGACTTCAAATCTGGTTATCGGTCTGCTCGATGACCCGATTGAGCGCATTATGAATGTGCTGACTGAAAAGCATATCCGGCATTTGCCTGTTTTGAGCGAGGGCAATAAAATCGAGGGTATGATCTCTATTGGCGATGTTGTCAGCGCATTGCGGGACGAGCGCGAGGACGAGATTTTGTATTTGCGGGATTATATGAGCGGCAATTATCGCTAACGAGTGCGGGATAGGCTGGTAGGCTGTAGGCTGTTAGGAAGCCTAATAGTCTATAGTCTACAGCCTAATAGCCTTCAGCCTAAATCCATGAAGATTTACATCAATAAAATCAAAGCTTTCCGCTATCCTACCAAGTCGGTTATAAAAGAATTAGTTCGGGCTATCGTCCTTGCAGAAAAAGTCGCGGTGGCAGAACTGAGTCTGACTTATGTCGATAATTCCTATATTCAGGACATAAACCGACAATATCTGCATAAAAATCGGCCAACCGACGTTATTGCCTTTACGCTTTCCGAACCGGAAACACCGGTGATCGGCGATATTTATATTTCGGTGGATCAAGCCAGGCTTCAAGCCTGCGAATATGGCGTCACTGCGGCTAATGAATTGACCCGGCTGACCTGCCACGGCGTGCTGCATGTCTTGGGCTACGACCATGAAACGCCGACTGAACGCGAACAGATGACAGCCAAAGAAGACGAATGGCTTGCCCATTTCACCAATCATATTGACACGCCCCAAAAGGCCGACTAAAACGCATCTAATCTACACTGTCCGTATCCACCTGACCGGTGACCTGCCGGGTTACCAGCGACCAACTAAGTCCCACCGTTAGCAAGCCCGCAATCATCACCAAAACAACATGATGGATAAGGCGCACATTATCCGCCGGAATAATATTATAGGCGGTCAGTACCCACATCAGGCTGCCAAAAAATGCGGCTGTCAACATGACTCCGAACGCGCCCAAAGACCGTTTTGTAGCGATAATAAAAGTAACCCAGCCGATGATCAGAACAATTCCCGAAAAAATTTTAAGTGGATGAAACGCAGCCGCGCCTTGAGTGGACAGCGCCTCGACATGGCTTTGATTTAACGACGCAATCGCCCAATGATAGTAAGAAATGCCTTCCGGATTATAAGTGGCATAGACTAAAATTAAAGCTGCTAAAAATCGCCCTATCGTGCCCATAAATCCTCCCTTAGTGAAATTGCGGATTTGGGACTCGCCTTCCCGATCCGCCAAGACGGCGGAACTACGTTATATTTCACAGGTTATAAAAACGGAAGATACGGCAGAAGTACTGCCGGAGCAAGGGAAAAGTTGGTTAGCGGCATGAGGGCGACCCAACTCTTTTCATAGTGATTTGCCAAAGAGACAAACAGACCGCCACGTCTTCAAAAACCTGACCGTCTGTTTGTTCCAGGCAAGTGTTCCAGCAGCGTTACTTGGCCCAGTGGCCTTCGATCCAGTTCCAGCCGCCGGCGACTTTGGCCCAATGACCGGGAATCCAGTCTTTGCTATGTGGGTTGGTGTCCCAATGGCCCGACTTCCAGACAAAAGTATCTTTGCGCTCGTTCCAGCTCCAATGTCCCGGAATCCAAACCGCATGTTTGGTCGGGCAGGTCGGACGCTTCACCTCCACTTTAATCGCCGGTGGGCATTTTTTAGCAAGTGTTGCCGCGTTTGCTGTTAAAGTTAAAGCGGATAGACTCAATCCAAGCAAGACACACGCAGAAATAAACAGACGTTTCATTGCAATCTCCTTTCGTGAGATGAGATCAGGTAAAAAAACTTAGTCATATCGTTTATGCTTCCAATCCATTAGACACAACCCTTTAGCTGAGGCTTAATAAAAACTTTTGCGAGCATCGAAATTTTGTAATCAGCGAAAAAAGAGTTGCTTAAGCAGATCGAATAAACCAGATTGTAGACCTTGACCATCGCATGCCCGTCGTTGTAAAGAATGAGGGCAAGAAACAATTCCAGTAACTTCTCAATAACCGTTGGCAAACCTTGCGAAGGCTTTTGTTCGAAACTTGTGAAATCAAGCAATGAAGCCTTCGCAAGGTTCGTTTCTACCTACACTTTTTGAGAAGTTACCAATTCCGTACTAGCAATCATCGACTTTACGATGACGGTGACTGATGACATTTTCAAGTATATTACCAAAACCAAAATTATCAAAACTTAAAAACGGAGAAATGAATGACGACCCCAACACGTGAAATACCAACTACCTACGACCATGCCACGACCCTGGAACCGACTTATCAAAAGTGGCTGGCCGCCGGCGCGTTTAAAGCTTTGCCCGATCAGCGCCAAAACCGCTATGTAATCATGATGCCGCTGCCCAATGTCACCGGCGCGCTGCACATGGGTCATGCCATGGATAACGTGATGCAGGATATGCTGATCCGCTGGCATCGCATGATGGGTGACAACTCGTTGTGGATGCCGGGCACCGATCATGCCGGCATCGCCACCCAGGCCATCGTGGAAAAACGCCTGCTGGAACTGGAAGGCAAAACCCGCAACGACATTGGCCGCGAGGAGTTGATTCGCCGGATATGGGAATGGAAGGACAAATCCGAGCAGCGCATCATTTTACAGCAACAACGCATGGGCTGCTCCTGCGATTGGGATCGCCATCGCTTTACCATGGACGCGGTTTGCACAGCGGCGGTGCGCGAGACGTTTTTCCGCATGTTCCGCGACGGGTTGATTTATCGCGGCAACCGCATGGTCAATTGGGATTGTCAACTGCAAACCGCCGTGTCCGACGACGAGATTTATCACGACTTGATTGACGGGCATTTCTGGCATCTCAAGTATCCGATTATCAATCCGAAGCCGGGCGAGCCGGAATTTGTGACCGTCGCCACCACCCGGCCCGAAACCATGCTGGGCGATACGGCGGTAGCCTGCCATCCCAACCCAACCAAAGCCCTGCAGCGCCAGATCGACAAAGTGAAAGAAAAGCTCAAATCCGCCGGGCAAAAAGAACGCCCAACGGTCGAAGCCGAATTGGCCCAACTGGAAGAGCGGGTGCAGACCCATCTGCCGCGTTTGGAACAATTTGCCGCCATGGCCCGCGATGGCCGCAAAGTGTTGCTGCCTCTGCAAGAGCGCGAAATCCCGCTGATCACCGACGAATGGGCCAGGCCCGAGCTCGGCTCCGGCTGCGTCAAAATCACCCCGGCCCACGATCCCAACGATTACAACGTCTGGCGGACGCATAACCTTGCGAAGGTTTCCGCTAACGAAAGCAAAAATTTACCGGAAAAGTCTTCACAAGGTTATGAATTTGCCATCATCAACATCTTAAACCCGGATGGCACACTCAATGCCAATGCCGGCGCATACAAAGGTCTGGATCGTTTTGCAGCCCGCAAAAAAGTGGTGGTAGATCTGCAAGCCAAAAACCTGATTTTGCAGATTGAAGACCGTCAGATCGAAATCGGCCACTCCGACCGGTCCAAATCGCCCATCGAACCGTATTTATCCAAGCAATGGTTTGTGCGCATGGGCGACGTGCCCGGCGGCATTGTCTGCGGACGCGGCACGGCCAACGAATTCCGCGCCCCCGGTCTGGCCCAGGCCGCCATCGACGCCGTGCGCGGCGATTGGAAATCGCCCACCGGTCGCAAGCTGACCTTTTACCCCGACGCCGACCGCTACGGCAACACTTATTGCGATTGGCTGGCCGAAAAGCGCGACTGGTGCATCAGCCGTCAACTGTGGTGGGGCCATCGCATTCCCATTTGGCGGGCCAATTGTTTTGGCGCGGCGGCGCAAGCCTTGTTGACCGAAGTCAGCCGCTTTGCCTATGGCGAAGAACTCTGGCTGGTGATCACAGATGCTGACGGCGAAATTCTGACCCCGGACGCCGCCCGCAACTATGCCCAACAACATTCCGACGCAGACCATCCGCTGGAAATTATGGTCTGCTCGCGCAATCTGGTTACTGACGAAAAATACGCCGCCCAATTGGCCCAGCTTGGATTAATCCAGGACCCGGACGTGCTCGACACCTGGTTTAGCAGCGCCATTTGGCCGCATAGCACATTGGGCTTTCCCGACCCGCAAAACGCGCAGGTCAAGCCCGGCCAAACGCCGTGCGGCCGCATCGACGGTCAACCCGATGCCTTATCCTATTATTATCCGGGTTCGTGCTTAGTGACCGGCCGCGATATCATTACCCTGTGGGTGGCGCGGATGCAATTGACCGGCCTGTACAACCTGGGCGATGTGCCGTTTACCGACTGCTTTGTCCACGCCACGATTCTGGACGGCAAGGGCGAACGGATGAGCAAATCCAAAGGCAACGGCATTGACCCGGTGGACATTATCGAGCGTTATGGCGTGGATGCTTTGCGCTATATCTTGTGCGAGATGCAGACCGGGACGCAGGAATTTCGGCTGCCGGTGCAGGCGATTTCGCCCTTTACCGGCGATTTTATCGACCTGGCCACGGCCAAACACGGGCGGACGATTTTCAGCTATATCTGTCCGCAAAGCGGCAAGGAATTTGATGTCACCGGCACGATGCCGGAACTGCCGTCGGCCAAAGTCGTCAGCGAACGCTTTGACGAGGGCAAGAACTTTTGCAATAAACTGTGGAACGCCTCACGCTTTGCCATGATGAATCTGACCGATCAACCGTTCCAGCCGTTGACGCTCAACGAGTTAGACCCGGAAGACCGCTGGATTCTGGCCCGCCTGAATAACGCCATCAGCCAGGTCCAGCGCGGCCTGACGACCTACAATCCTTCCGCGGCGATTGGGGCGGCCCGCAGCTTTTTCTGGAACGAACTCTGCGATTGGTATCTGGAGCTGATTAAACCGCGGCTGAGGAATAACCTTGCGAAGGCTTCGGCTCAAGACGGTCAAGAGGCTACTGAAAAGCCTTCGCAAGGTTCTTTTGTCGCCCGGCAAGTTTTGGCCGCCGTGCTCGATCAAACTCTGCGGCTGTTCCATCCGTTTATCCCGTTTATCACCGAGGCCATCTGGGCCGAACTCGGTCAAATTATGCCGACGCGCGGGATTACGGAGCCGTTCCCGGCCTCCGAGTCGTTGATTCTGGCCGCCTGGCCGGAACCGCAAACTGCCTGGGCCGACGCCTCGCTGGAAGCCGATTTTGAGCTATTGCAGGAGACGATCAAGGGGATTCGCAACGTGCGCGGCAAATACAACGTGCCGCCCGGCAAAAAGCTGGCCGCCATCATCAAGATCGGCGGGGCCGCCGGCGCGACGCTGCAACGCTTGACCGGCCATCTGCAATCCCAGGCCGGCTTAGACAGCGTCATCGTGACCGCCGCCGCCGACAAGCCCAAAACCGCCGCCGCCCAGGTTGTGCGCGACTTTGAAATCTATGTAAACGGTGTGCTCGATCCGGACATGGAACGCAAGCGGCTGAGCGAGCAGCGCGACAAACTGCTCAAGTTCAAAGAAAGTCAGCAAAAGAAACTGGCCAACGATAGCTTTGTCAGCAAAGCCCCGGCCAACGTGGTCGAAGCCGAACGCCAAAAGCTGCGCGATACCGAGACGCAATTGGCGGTGATTGAGGAGAGTTTGCGGGGGTTGGAGTGATTACGCATCAGGGTTTGCTCTTGATTTCTTTGCATGATTTCAGAGGATGACATGATGAAAATAGGTGTAATGATCCTATCATTTGGTTTGTTCACGCTTTCGTGCGCCAATGACTCTCCAAAAATCGAATGGACACGCACCTATGATATCGAAACGAGCGGTTATCCACGTCAGTGTCTGATGCGACAAACTTCGGACGACAATTTTGTCATTGCCACTCTTGTATCGGTCCCATCTGTAGCGCGTCCGTCAGTTCGAGAGCAGTCTGAGTCTACTGTTGTGTTAGTAAAAGCAACTGCAAATGGTGATACACTCTGGACGAAAAATTACTCGTTCTGTGGGAACTGTAGGAAAGAGACTGTTTCTGATTTTCAGCAAACAGCCGATGGCGGCTTTATTGTTGTAGGAACGTGTACTTCGCCAGGGTTCCGTCCGAGCCATCTTTTAGATGTTACATGGAAGGTTTATCCCCAAGCATCAATAGAAAGAATGCGTTCAAAAATATATGAGAAGTCATGCATAGTTTTAATGAAAATAGACCAAAATGGCGATGTCACTTGGCGTCAAACATACGGCGGGAGTTATTTTAGCGGAGACGGTGTTAAGCAAGCTACGGATGGTGGCTACGTTGTGGCGGGTAAGTATGGGCGATTATTACTGTTGAAAGTTGATTCCGCCGGCCAGCCGATATGGTCGCATTTTTACTATTCGCATGGAAGCAGAAGCCCTTTTGTAGTAGCCTGCCCTTTTGAAATAGCCGCAATGGCCGACAGCAGTTTTCTTGTGGGTACAACCATATATTCAAACTCGTACAAAACATCTGAAATTGAGGCAATCCGTATAACTGCTAATGGCGACGTACGCTGGGCAGAAACTTATTTGGATCAATCCCTAAATCTTCCAGGGGATGTTTCAACAATAGGGCATGACCTGGTGTCGGTAAAAGAAGGGAGCACGATCCTTTGTGGAGTAAGCTTTGCTGAATCCAAAAAATTCAAATGCTTTGTTGTAAGTATTGATAGTGGTGGGAATATTCTATGGGAGTACACCTCGCCATCGCAGCATTACTCAATTAGGACCGGTCTAAGCCTGAATCATACTTTAGATAACGGCTGTATTATTGCCGGAACACGTAGCGACGGCTTTTTTTTCATCAAATTAGATTCATCAGGTCAGCAGGAATGGTATAAAGCATTTCGTCAGCCATTCCGTATAGAATCTGTGCATCAATTAGCTGATGGCAGTTATATTGCGTGCGGCTGGCATCATCAAGACAATCGCCTTACTTTCATAAAATTGCGCGTAATATGAAGGACTGCTTGTCGTCACATCCGTGAACGCCAAAAGCTGCGCGATACCGAAGCGCAATTGGCGGTGATTGAGGAGAGTTTGAAGGAGTTGGGATAGTTTACAGAATGTGGCTCATGGAACAAGTTTGTGGAATGATAATTTGTCATTCTGAAAGAATCTTTTTGAGGCGATTGTAAGTGCTTTTAAATAAATCTATTAGCAAGTTTTAAAAAAGATTCCTTCTGAATGACGTCCCACGATTTCGGCCGTTTTCCACAAACATGTACGAAGAGCCCAGAATGTAGCGTTAATTTTACGCAATGTTGACCGATTTTTTTAGAAAGGTGAAAAACATGACTGCTCTTGATCGTATCACGGTCAATCCGGCGATATTGGGCGGCAAGCCCGTTGTTCGCGGGACTCGCTTATCCGTTGAGTTTATTATTGATTTATTGGCATCCGGTATGTCGGAATCGGAAATTTTAGCGGATTACCCCCATTTGACCCGCGAGGATATTCAAGCCTGCTTGCGTAGGAACAGTCAATAATACTTTGATTTGTGACAATACGACAGCAATCGAATGCGTCAAGGAGAATAGTAATGCCAATACGCGATGTTCGTTTAGAGAAAGTTTTTATCAAAAATTATTTAAGCCTTCATGATATCGAGTTTCCATTGAAATCGCTAACGGTTTTGGTCGGGCCAAATGCCAGCGGCAAATCAAATATTTTAGAAGCATTACAATTTCTTAAAGACAGGTTAACATCCGAAGATTTGCCACCTGTAGAAGTTATCAAAGATATTATGTGGGCCGGGAAAGCTGAAAATATTGAGTTAGGATTTGAAGCGCTTATTGGCCGCAAAAAAGTGCGCTATTCGGTTAAGTTTAAGCCGGTTGAGGAAAACCGGATTGCCCATGAAAGCCTTGTAGTTGGAAAAGTGAATGTGATCTTGACAAAAAACGGCGAGGGCAGGGTAAAAGACGAGGAGGGAAAGAATTCAACGGATTACAGATCGAAAAAGCTGGCGCTGAAGTCAGCGGGCGATTATGGAAATAAGCCTGTTACAAATCGTTTAAACCGTTTTATTAAAAGTTGGCAAGTTTATGATTTCAATCCAAGAGCAATGCGTGGGAAAGGCTTTATTACAGTTACAAATGATCTTCAAGTCCCAATAGCAGCGATTGATTTCTCTCGAAGCATCGGGATTGATAACGTTGGAGCAAATATAAAAGGTCTTTTACTTAATTGGCATTCAAAAGATTCAAGTCGATTTCAAAGATTTCTTGACAAATTTTCGTTTCTAAGCGGCGTTAGTTTGGAGCCAAACAAAGAAAAGGATGATATTAATTCATACGAAGGTTATTTGAATCCCATTGCAATCAATAAAGTCTCCGATGGAACTTTGCGGCTCTTGGCGTACCTTGCTCTTCTCAATCAAGAAGCGCTTCCTTCCTTAATAGCGATTGAAGAGCCGGAGCGAGATCTTCATCCGGCCTGGTTGACGGCGCTTGGCGAGATTTTGATTCTATTGGCCAATCGAACTCAAGTTATTATTACAACGCATAGCTCACAGTTGCTTGATTCGCTTGATCCGCAAGAATTAAACGAAGGTATTGGAATTCTTCTTTTGCGCAATGTCCGTGGGCAAGGGACGGAAGTCTTTACTTTGGATGACATTCGAAAAAATCGCGAAGGATTACAAAGTTGGATTGATGAATTCGGCATCGGCAGCGCTCTTTTCAATAGCGAGATTATACAGGACATAATGCGAAATGAAAAGGAGATCAAGGGTGCCGACTAAGATTCGTATATGGGCCTTGGAATCTGAGCATGACAAGAAGGCGGTTGAGAAATTGGCGCAAAAACTTATAAGGCTATCGCATTCTAATAGTGACGTTCAGATTATGGCTTCCGGTCAAAAAGCCTATGCCGATGTTATTACGAAACGTAAAGACAGCGGTCTAAAAATTGCCGTTGATGCCTATCTGAAAGAGGTCGATAAAGTGATCTTTGTTATAGATGCTGATAATCCTGCCGCGATTGCAAAACACCGCACCGAACAGAAGTCTTACATTACACGAATTCAAAATATTATGCCCATCTTTCCCGGTAAAGTGTTTTTGGCTATGATGATTCAAGAATTAGAAGCTTGGCTTTTGGTTGATTGCGTCGGAATCGGCTGCTATTTCGCCAAAAATCGCTATTCGCCGGATAATTGCCGCCACAGTATTTCCCAACACCCCAAATTAAGCCGAGTGATCAAATCCTATCAAAAAGGAAATACGGAACATATTCTGGAAGCAGAGAGTGGTGGGAAAGGCGTGAAAGAATATCTTGAGTCTTTTTCCGAAGCGATTTTGAAAACACTCAATCCAAAGATGCCGCTGAAAAACGTTAGTCAAAACCGGTACACCGAGAGAATGTCACCCGAAATAGTTGCGCATCTTGAAATTTCCGACGAAACGATTCGTCGGAATCCGTCTTTGGGATATTTTTTTGATCTGCTAAAGCCCTTATAGTGTTCGAACGCCAAAAGCTGCGCGATACCGAAACGCAATTGGCGGTGATTGAGGAGAGTTTGAAAGGACTGGTGTAGCATGTCTCTCAAGCATATTGTCATTGATATTCCGGAAAAAATCCTGTTAGCCGAAAAAACGGACGAAGTTGCTTTTGGGCGGGAAATGCGAATGCTGGCCGCCGTCAAGTTGTACGAATTGGGACGACTTTCTTCCGGTCGCGCCGCGGAGTTAGCCGGGATGTCCCGTGTTGAATTTTTGCTGGCGCTAAGTCGCTATCAAATCTTTCCATTTGAAGCCGAATTAACCGATTTGGAGCGGCAATATGGGCATCGCCATCAGTAATACATCGCCATTACTTTTTCTGGATCGAATTGGCGGGATCATCTGGCTTCCCCATCTTTTTGATGTCATTTGGACGCCCGGCGCGGTTCTCGACGAACTCAAGGAAGGTCGTCAACGCGGTTATCATGTTTGCAATCCGCTGGATTATGGCTGGTTTAAGGTCGTAGAGCCGGAACATTTGCCTTCAGAATGGATGGCGTTGGATTTAGGGCCGGGTGAAATGGCGGCTATGGCTTTGGCGTTAGAAAATCCCGTTCATACGGTTTTACTCGATGATAATCTGGCCAGGCGTACCGCGCAGGCGGCCGGTTTAAATGTTTGGGGCACCTTACGAATTCTGCTGGAAGCCAAAGCGCACGGATTAACCGAACAAATTGCGCCTTTGATCGTGCGCCTTGAGGATTCCGGGATGTGGATATCACCGACGATTCGGCACCGAATCCTGGTTCTCGCAAGCGAGTCTTAATTTCGACGCAAAAGTATTTTCGCAATCGTATGATGGACCGCTTTTCATTTTCAGCCATGACACTACTGCTGCTGTCGCTAAAGACGCAAGATAACCAGGTCGATTTAGTGACAAAAAAGAGAACACTTTTTTAACTCAGGCGTATATATGCCGTTCGATAGACAATGGTTGGCAATTTTGCAATATAATCATTAACCGGAGGTTTTAAGTGTCGGAGAATACGCAAACGAAAGTTGAGCAATTTGAGTTTCAAGCGGAAATCAAGCAGCTCATGCACCTATTGGCCCATTCGCTCTACAAGAATCGGGAAGTTTTTGTCCGTGAGTTGATCTCGAATGCGGCCGATGCTTTGGAAAAAGTCCGCTTTTTTATCACTAAGGGTGATGCGGTGGCCGATAAAGATTCACCTTTGGAAATTCGCATCGACCCCGATGAAGAAAAGAATCAGCTCGTTATCACCGATACCGGTATCGGCATGACCCATCAAGAGTTAATCGACAATTTGGGTCAGATTGCCCATTCCGGCACCCAGGATTTTGTCAAGCGTATGTCGGCAAATGCCAACGCGGAAAAGTCGGAAAAAGATTTCAATTTGATTGGCCAATTTGGCGTCGGTTTCTACTCGGTCTTTATTGTCGCCGAAAAAGTGGAAGTTATCAGCAAGTCGTATCTGCCGGACGAGCCCGCCCATTTGTGGACATCCGACGGCACGGGTTCGTATACCCTGCAATCCCTCGGCATGACGCCGCGGGGCACCAAGATTATTGTTCATTTGCGCGAGGACGCCAAAGAGTTTTTATCTAAATGGTCGCTGGAATCGGCCATCAAAAAATATTCCAACTTCGTTCCGGTGCCCATTAAAATTAAGGATGAGCAAATCAACAAAACCCGCGCTATCTGGGCCGAACCGAAAAGCAGTTTGAAGGAAGAGGATTATCAGGAATTTTACAAATTTCTTTCGTTGGGTTCGGATAATCCTTTGTTTTATCTGCACTTAGCGGTTGATATGCCGGTCCAGTTTCATGCCCTGCTCTATTGTCCGATGAGTAACCCGGAATTGCTGGGGTTTGGGAAAACCGAGCACAAAACGCATTTGTACGCCCGCCGGGTGATGATTCAGCAGGACTCTGAGGATATTTTGCCGGACTATTTGCGCTTTTTCCGCGGGATTGTCGACTGCGATGATTTGCCGCTGAATATCTCACGGGAGACGCTGCAAGAAAACCGCCAAATGACCCATGTGCGTAAAGCATTGATTGGCAAAATATTAGGCTATCTTACCGATTTGGCCAAAAACGATGCGGATAAGTACAAAAAATTTTGGAAGCAGTTTGGCCGAGTTTTTAAAGAAGGCTATAACGATTTTCAGCATCAGGATAAGTTTAAGCCGTTAGTGCGTTTTAACTCGTCAACGGTTGGCGTGGATGAATTGGTTTCGCTGGATGACTATGTCGGGCGGATGGTTGGCGGTCAGACGGAAATTTACTTTTTGAGCGGGCCGAATCGGGCCACAAATGATAAGAGTCCGCATCTGGAAATTTTTCGCAAAAAAGGCATTGAGGTCTTGTTTCTCTTTGATCCGCTGGATGAGTTTGTCGTTAGCGGTTTGCGTAATTATATGGAAAAAGAATTTAAGTCGATTGACCAGGTCAATTTAGACAAAATTACCGAGATTCCGGATAAGGAAGTTACGGATAAAAAGGACGATGCCCCGCCGATTGATGAGATCGATCTGAAAAAATTGCTGGAGCATATCAAAGTAACTTTGGGCGAAAGCAAGATTAAGGATGCGGTCGTCTCCAAGCGCCTGACCGATAGCCCGGCAGTGCTGGTCAATCCAGACGACGGCATGAGCAGCCACATGCAGCGGGTGATGAAGCTGATGCATCAGGACGCCGCTGTTGGCCCGCGGGTGATGGAGGTCAATGCTAAGCATCCGCTGATTCGCAATTTAGTCAGCATCTATGCCAAAGACCCGCGCCACGCATTCATCAATCAGACGTGTTTCCAATTATATGATAACGCCTTGTTGATGGAAGGTTTTCCACCTGACTGGCACGAAATGGTAACACGCCTGCAAGACATGATGTCAAACGCATCGGAAGCTTTCGCCAAGTAGGAATCGCCGCCCTTGCCCAAGACTTTTGCAATGTTCACAAGTGGGACCTGCGGTTTTTAAAGCACTTACCGAAAAAGCCGCTCTGTTATTAAAAACAGAGCGGCTTTTTTATTTTCAGATCGGCAGCGCATTATTCTTCTATCATCCTTAATCCCGAGCGAAAAATTGAGGCCGCTATGCCTGCAGCGGTTTTGGCGTAAATTTTCAAAAACCGGATGTTAATTTCAGACCACCTGATCCGCGTGAAACTGGAATGATACCATTTCATAAACCAGTTT
>CAYOLL010000025.1:0-51477 GCA_964404765.1 uncultured Gemmatimonadota bacterium
GAATGACATCCACGGCCCCGGTCGCTTTCCACAAACTTGTACCAAGAACCATCTTTGGTTGTGCGGATAATTGCGGCCAAAAGTTTGCGTAATTCTTCGCAATCAGCGATAATCGAATCGGCCATTTTGGTTTCCAGTATATCGCTGTCTTTTAGCAGACGGAGCCAGTAATGCGTTTCCCCCGCTTCCTTGTAAGCAATTGATAATTTGGCGATAAAATCCTTTGTTGATTGCCCGCCCAAAGCCTCCTCGATATTGGCGCCGATACCCGTGCCACTGCGCAAGACTTGTTTGGCCGACACAAATTCCTTCTTTTCCCGCACCAACTATATGATACATCTTTCTGATTAAATTTTAAAGCTACCTATATTTTTTGCCCCGCAGGGGCAAGCTGTTTGTAGAAAAATACGCGAAAACATAACCGTGATAAGCCCCATCGGGGCGACCCGTGAAACACGATCGGTGTTGTTCCGATTAAACAGGTCGCCCCGATGGGGCTATCTGCCGATTCGGTTGGGGTTTGCTTTTCTACAAACGGGCCGCCCCGATGGGGCTACGAAAAACTCTTAACTTTTAACTCCTCAAAGATTTTTTCGATCTTCCTCACCTCACCCTGCATCCCACCGGCGCCGGCCTTCTCTTTGGCTTGCCGGAGATGGGCCAACCCCGCCTCCGGCTGACCGGATTGATACCGATAACGGCCATATTCAGACAAGGCCGGGACTAAGGTTTCCAGATAATTTTTTGCCGCGGCGGTTTCGATGGCCTTTTCAAAATAGGCGGCGGGCGTTTCGGGCAGACCGGTCAGCGCCGTGATCTCATCCAGGAGAGACCTAACAGGTTTTGGAAACCTGTTAGGTCTGGCGAGAACCAGCGCGATGGCCAGATGCGTGTAGCCATGCTCCACATCAGCGCCGATTTCCCGGATATGCTGCAGGTGGCGCAGGGCGGTGGCCAGCGCTTTTTCATCATCCTGAAGATAAAAATAAACATGGGCCAAAGAGGATAACGGATAGCCCACATAACCTTTGACCCCGGTTTCAATCCAGATGGCCAGCGCTTTATGCAAATACTCCAGCGCCCGATCATACTCGCCTTTTTCTTTATACACATCCCCGATGCCATTGTATGACGCCGCCGTATCCGGGTGTTTCTCGCCCAACAGTTCCAGCTTGATGGCTAAGGCTTTTTGATGATAGTCCTGCGCCTGGTCATACTCGCCTTTAGCAGAGTACACATCCCCGATGCCATTGTATGACGCCGCCGTATCCGGGTGTTTCTCGCCCAGCAGTTCCAACCGGATGGCTAAGGCTTTTTGATAATAGTCCAGTGCCTGGTCATACTGGCCTTTGTGCGCATACACAAGCCCGATGTTATTGTATGACCTCGCCGTATCCGGGTGCTTCTCGCCCAAGCCTTCCAGCCAGATGGCTAAGGCTTTTTGAAAATACTCCAGCGACCGGTCATACTCGCCTTTCTGCCCGTACACAGTCCCGATGTTATTGTATGACGCCGCCGTATCCGGGTGTTTCTCGCCCAGCAGTTCCAACCGGATGGCTAAGGCTTTTTGATAATAGTCCAGCGCGCGGTCATACTCGCCTTTATGCTTATACACATTCCCGATGTTATTGTATGACGCCGCCGTAGCCGGGTGTTTCTCGCCCAGCAGTTCCAGTTGAATGGCTAAGGCTTTTTGATAATAGTCCAGCGCGCGGTCATACTCGCCTTTATGCTTATACACATTCCCGATGTTATTGTATGACGCCGCCGTAGCCGGGTGTTTCTCGCCCAGCAGTTCCAACCGGATGGCTAAGGCTTTTTGAAAATACTCCAGCGCCCGGTCATACTCGCCTTTATCCCAATACACATTCCCTATGTTATGGTATGACATCGCCGTATCCGGGTGTTTCTCGCCCAAGCCTTCCAGCCGGATGGCTAAGGCTTTTTGATACGCATCCAGGGCCCGGTCATACTCGCCTTTAGCATCATACACATTCCCGATGTTATGGTATGACGTCGCCGTTTCCGGGTGCTTCTCGCCCAGCAGTTTCAACCGGATGGCTAAAGCCTTTTGATAGGCATCCAGGGCCCGATCATATTTGGCCTGCAATTGACAAATATCACCCATTTTGGTGTAAGCATTCGCCGTCTCGGTATGGTTCTCCCCGTGTAATTGGAGGCACAGCTTCAGCGCCGCCGTAACATATTGATCAGCCAGAAGCAGGGCATATTTATCCTGCGCCGCCTGCCCGGCTTTGTCGTAAAAGGCTTTGGCCGGTTCCAGGCGCTCGGCCTTTTCATAATGCAGGGCAATATCGGCGTAGTAGGCTTTGTCGTCGGGGTTCAACTGCGCCATGGTCTCGGCAATCAGGCCGTGCAATTGCCGCAAGCGAGCCTTGAGCTGCATCTGATAAGCGGCGTCGCGCAGCAGCACGTGGGTAAAGATGTAGCGTATCTCCTGCACGGATGACCAAACCTGGTCCCGGGCCGCTGTCTCCAACGCGGGATAAAACAGGGTCATGGGAAAGTCCGGGTCCAATTGATGGATGACCGTCATCAGAAAAACCGACTCAAACTCGCGCCCAATCACCGCCGCCGTTTTGACCACCGTTTTCACTTCGTGAGACAGGCGATCCAGGCGCGATATCAACACGGCATTAATCGTGGATGGCAGATCTTCAATTTTGACCGGGCCCATGGTCAAGCCGGTGTCGGTCTCTTGCAGGGCCCCAATCTCTTTTAAATTCAAACTGATCTGTTCCACAAAAAAGGGATTGCCGCTCGTTTTCTCGGTGAGGTAATTCACCAGATCGTCGGCAATCGGGCTGTTTAAAATTTTGGCGGCAATCGCCCGCACCTGATTCGCCGCCAGGTAGTTTAAATCAAGGACGTTCTGCCGAACTTCTGCATCCACGCTCAGCGCCGGCCGGCTGCCGTCATCACGGTAACGACCGGCGCAGATGATGGCGATGGGAAACCCGGCTATCCGGCGCGTCAGGATTTTCAGCATTTGCCGGGAATCGTCATCGAACCATTGAATGTCATCCAACGACAAGACAACCGGACGCTCCAGACTCAGCGCCTTGATGAAATTCTTGAAGGCAAATAAGGTGCTTTCATAACGCTGCTTTGGCTCTAAGAGCTCATATAATGAACCGGGATAGGATAAATCAATCATCCCGGCCAGAATGGACTGAGTGCGTTCCAATTCCTGCCGGATTTCGGAGATCGTCCGGGTCGGTGGCATGTTTTTAAGGTCATCCGCCAAGGATTGCAGACGGGATTCAAAACGCTGTTTATTTTCGACTTCGGATAAGTTGTTGGCTTGGCGGAAAAAGTTACGCAGGAAAGCCTGGAAGGGATGGCAGGACTTTTGCAGAATCGCTTCGCCGGGGCAATAGCACCAGTGGATTTGGGTCTGACTCTTGAACTGCTGCCGCAGTTGATAGATCAACAGACTCTTGCCCATCCCGGCTTCGCCATAGACGTATAAAATACCGGCAAAGCGGTCGGCTGAAGAGCCAAGAATCGGCTGGATAAACTTCTTTAATTGGGCCAATTCTGTCTCCCGACCGATCATCTCGCCCTGATAAACATTCAGGCGGGTGGTGGCTGTCCGGCCTTTGAGAAACCAAACCGGCTGCGGATCGGCAAAACCTTTGAAAGGTAACTGCCCTTTGAGTTCCATCTCAAACGCCCGTTGGGCGGCTTGCATCACCGCTTGATCCAGCCAGACCTCGCCCCAGTCGGCTTTCATCATCAGCCGGGCGGCTAAGTTGACGCCCCGGCCATAGCAGGTATGCTCGCCCTGTAAAGCGCCGCCGGCATAACCGGCATACATCAAACGCCGGGTCACGCCGGCCCGGAAGATACCCACCCCTGAATCCCCTCCGAGGAGGGGACTTGCCAAACTCCCCTCTTCGGAGGGGCCGCTGCCTGAACTCCCCTCCTCGGAGGGGCCGGGGGTGGGTAACGCGTTCTTCAAATCCAGCAAAAAGTTGAGCGCTCGTTCCACATCGTTTTCAAACGACACCGGCGTGCCCCAAAAGATCAGCAGATTGCAGCCCTTGTCGCCAAAATCCAGGTGGGTCAGCGTGCCGCGATACTTATGCAGCAGGGGAAAAGCATGGCGCATGAAATCGGTCAATTGGACGGTTGCCCGGATGTCGTTCAGGCTGATAAAAACGGTCAGCACGTCGCGGAATTCACCCAACGTGGCGGCATGGACAATTTCCGGCGGCAAAAAGGCAATCTGCGCGTCCGGGTCGGCCTGCCAGGCGGCGACGGTTTGACCTGGCGGCAACGACCCGTTAATTTTGGTAATTTTGTAGTGATCGTGGGGCGCGGTTTCGGTTTGGATGAGGGGATTCAACACGTCATGGACAGTTTGGCTGATGATTAAATCGCCCTTTTCGGCCTGATGCTCGGCTTTGGCGCAGGCGTCAATGGCCGGGCCGCGAAAGTAATAGACATGCTGATACGGCTCTTGCGCCGAGCGAATGATGCCCCATTCCACCGCGCCATCGGCCAGACCCACTTTGACGGCGAAATCGAACACGCCAAATTTGGTGGACCGGATCGGGTTTTCGACAAAGTTTTGCCGGATCGCGCGCCCGGCGGCTAAGGCGTGGGCGTAAGGCTCCAGCGGTTTAACCTTGCGAAGGCTTTGTTCTGTCGGATTTGAATCGTGCGCCAAAGCCTTCGCAAGGTTATTTCCCTTAGGGTCTCGCTCAACAGAAAACACAGCGGTAAAAGCATCCCCGGCAAAACCGGTGACGATGCCGCCGTGCGCATACACGGCGTTGATCAGCGGATCGAACACGGCCATCAGCGTAGCGGCCAGCGCTTCCGCGCCCTCTTTGCCGTACGTCATCAGCGCCTCGGTCATGGCCGTAAAGCCGGAGATGTCCACGAACATGGTGGCGGCTTCGAATTGGCCGGCGAAGTTGCCGGCTTTAAAATTGTCGTGGATGAAACGGGGGATCAGGTTTTTCATGGTTAAAAGTTCACCATTAAGAGTTTTGGGCGGGCGGCGACTCTGGCGAGTCGCGCCACAATTTTTGGCTTATCGCAACGCAGCGTTTCGGAAAATCCAAGTCAACTTACCGAAGATAACCGCGCTTGTCAAGCAATTCTCATTTGCTTTCGGGCGGGCGGCGTGTTATCCTATCGGCACAAGGAGTTTTAGCCATGACCCGACAATTATGCATTTCATTTATCGCCGCATTTTGCGTTTTTGGCGACACGCGGCCACATCCGGCACAGGCGGCAACGCCAATCGTGCGGCCAGCGGCCTGGTCTGCTATTAAAGGCGCCTTACGCAACAGCACACCGCTTAAGCCCGCCAACTGGCAACCCCACGAAATCAAAAATCCGCCCATTCCCATGCTGTTTGATGTCTACAACGTGCCGGTAAACGATCCGATTTTGCAGCAGAACTATGCTGACGGGACAATTTCGTCACGCAGCGTGCGGGCAAACTTTGAAGGTCTTGGCGGCGAAGGCTATGTGCCGGGCGACCCAAACGGCGATGTGGGGCCGAACCATTATGTCCAGATGGTCAATAGTTCATTTGCCGTTTGGGATAAGCAAGGCCATTTGCTTTATGGCCCGGCTTTAAATCGCACCCTGTGGAGCGGGTACGGTGGCCCATGCGCGACGGACAACGACGGCGATCCGATTGTGGTCTACGATCATTTAGCGGATCGTTGGGTGCTGAGTCAATTTGCCGTCAGCTCGGCGCTGGCCGATTCAACACGCGACGATTATTACGAGTGTGTGGCCGTCTCGCAGACCGGAGATCCGCTGGCAGGCTGGTATTTGTATGGCTTCAATTTGGGCGACGTTTTCCCGGATTATCCCAAGCTAAGCGTTTGGCCGGATGGTTATTATCTGTCGATCAACGAATTCGAAAGCGGCAATCCCATCGGAGCCGGGGCGGTCGCTTTTGAACGGGCGGCCATGCTGACCGGCGAGCCTAATGCCCGCATGATCTGGTTTCGTGCGCCGCTGCCCAATCGCGGCTTTTTGCCGGCGGACTTGGATGGGCCGGAGCCGCCACCCGGCGCGCCTAATTATTTTTTGCGACTGGCTACGGATGTGAACGGGCAACTGTCGTTGTGGGAATTCAGAACCGACTGGGCCGCCCCGGAACAGGCCACCTTTACCCAGGCAGCCGTTCTGGAAGTTGCCCCGTTTGACCCCGTGATCTGCGGCGCGGTGCGGGCTTGTGTGCCGCAGCCGGACACGGATCAAAAACTGGATGTCATCGCTGACCGGTTGATGTTCCGCCTGCCGTATCGGAACTTTGGCGATCATCAGACGCTTCTGGCCACACACACCGTCAACAACAGCGGGCGGGCCGGTATTCGCTGGTATGAACTGCGGGCAACGGACGGCGGCTGGTCAGTTTATCAGCAGGGCACATATTCGCCCGGCGATAGTAAACATCGCTGGATGCCCAGCGTAGCGATGGACGGACAGGGCAACATCGGACTGGCCTATTCTGTTTCCGGCCCCGGCGTTTATCCGTCGCTGTATTTTACCGGACGCTTTGCCGCCGATCCGCCGGGGAAAATGACCTATCCGGAAATCAGCATAGCTACCGGACGCGGCGCGCAGACCTACCCGCATCGCTGGGGCGATTACAGTGATTTGACGATTGATCCCGCCGATGACGCAACGTTTTGGTACACCGGACAATACGGTCGGATCACCGGCGCGTATCAATGGGCGACGCGCATCGGCGCTTTCGATCTGCAACCCATTCTTCAGCCGGGGTTTATCAGCAGTCCGCGCGAGCCGGTTTCCGGCCACAGCCCGTTGGGGGTGGTTTTTAGCGATGCGTCGGTCGGTTTTCCGACGCCGACTTCATGGGATTGGGATTTTGACAATGACGGGTTTTTTGACGCTAACGGGCGGCTGGCTTTCTGGCAATATACCCGGCCCGGCATTTATTCCGTGCGGCTGCAAGTGGGCAATGGCCGAATCAGCGAGTCGGTCGTGCGGGAGAATTGGATCAGCGTCTTTGACGGCCAAAGCGCGCTGCGCTTTAACGGCGCAGAGAGCTATGCCAAAGTTGAACCGGCGCCGGCGCTCAATTTTACAGATGCCGTAACCGTCGAAGCCTGGATATATCCAACCGAATCCGCCGGAACCAATGCCCGCCAGATTTTTGACAAAAACGGCGTATTTGGTCTGGCCCATAATCCCGTCTTCGGGGCGGTACCGGCCAACTGTCTGTTTGTGCGCTATTTTACCAAAGGCACGGCCTCGGCGGGACTGGCCAACACACCGGCCAACTCCATCGTGAAAAATCAATGGCAGCATGTGGCGGTGTCTTATTCCGCCGCGCAAGCCGCTTTAAAAATCTATATTAATGGTAAGGAGCAGCCGCTGCGCTTTTTTGGCAGCCCGCCGGCCGACAGCCTGCGTGAGAACGCCGCCGCGCCGTTGATTATTGGTAACACAAGGGATTTTGGCTACGGTTTTGCCGGCCTGATTGACGAAATTCGGGTTTGGAACGCGGTCAGGACACCGGCGGAATTGAGCGATACCATGTTAGTTTGCCGGCCCTTGTCCGGTCTGGAGCCGCATCTGGCCGGCTATTGGCCGTTAAACGAAGGCAGCAAAAATCTTATTGCGGATGCAACCGTTTTTCATCATTCGGGCGAGACCAGCGGGACGTTGTGGGCGGCCGGAAAAGTGACTTATTGCGGATTGACCGTAGAAGATTCGGACAGTCCTGCACAATTAAACCAACTGTTTTTGTGGCAAAATTATCCAAATCCATTTAATTTTACGACAACCTTGCGATTTCAAACACTGCGGGCGGGCTGGATTCGGCTGGCGATATACAACACCGCCGGCCAGGAAGTGCGGACGTTGGCCGCGGATCATCGCCACGCCGGGCAATATCAGGTGACCTGGGATGGAACCAATTCGCAGGGCGAAGCCGTTGCGCCGGGCGTCTATCTGTGCCGACTGACCGATGGCGGCGGATCGCAACAGCGCAAACTGATTCTGCTAAGATAGGAATCCTGAATAATTCATAAACGCAAGAGACGCAAATGACGCAACCGCTTGATTTGTTTTAAATTAGCTGAACTTTAAAAGATCGGGTTGTCTCACAATCCATTTTTCAGATATAAATTCGCAACTTGCGTCTTTAGCGTCAATTGCGACGTTTGCGTTAAGATTTGTGAATAATTCAGGGAATAGAACACGGATTAAAAGAAAGGAGCACGGATTTGTACCGATTAAACTTGAAAACGCTTTATCTGTGTAAACCCGTTTTTCCTGTGTTATACGCGCTCTATCGGATCTGAGGAGGACTTTCGATGATACACGAAATATGGCATAAGCTGATTATATTTACCCGCTGGCCCGAACCGGGATTGGTTAAAACCCGCCTGATTCCGGCGCTGGGCCCGAAGATTGCCGCCGAGTTGCAGCAATGCATGACCGAAGATATGGTCAAGCTGGCCGGAGAAATCCATACCGCCGGTCGAGTGCACTTTGATATCTATTATGACGGCGGTCATCTGTCGCAAATGGCGGCCTGGCTTGGCCCGGATTTACAATATCACCATCAAACCGGCGGCGATCTGGGCCATCGTCTGGAGGCGGCTTTTTTACAGGCATTCGGCGAAGGTTATCGGCGGGTGGCGGTTATTGGCACAGATTGTCCGCTGCTGAATCCCCAAATCCTGGAGCACGCATTTGCCCACCTGGACCGTCACGACATCAGCCTGGGTCCGGCTGAAGACGGCGGCTATTACCTGATCGGCTTTAATATCGACGAATTTACGGAATCCGTTTTCAAAAACATGCCCTGGAGCAGCCCGCGGGTCCTGTCGGAAACGCTCAAGCGGCTCGCCCACGCCGGGAAAAAAGTCTACCAACTACCCACGCTTTTTGATATCGACACGGTCGATGATGTAAAAAAACTTTTGCGCAGCAACCTGTTAGACCCAGAAACTGCAACCGGTAAATACTTAGTCTATCTAACCGAACAAAAAATCATTCAGGATTGGTAACCTGAATAATTCATAAACGCAAGAGACGCAAACGGCGCAAACGACGCAACCGCTTGATTTGTTTTAAATTAGCTGAACTTTAAACTTTAAAAGATCGGGTTGTCTCACAATCCATTTTTCAGATGTAAATTCGCAACTTGCGTCTTTAGCGTCAATTGCGACGCTTGCGTTACGATTTGTGAATAATTCATGGTAATGCCGGGGCGGCTATGATTTCGAATTCTCTTTAGGCTTTTCGCCGATAATTAATTCACGATTATCCGGGTCGATTTGATAAGCCCAGTCAAAGTACATGACGCCTTCGTCGAGTTTGCGGATTTGGATTTTGGCGTAGTGTGTTTCACCGCCGGGCTTGCGAATTCGCAGCACATAGGCTTCCCGTTCACGTAATTCATACCATTCTACATTGTTCCAGCCGGTCTCCGGCGCCCAATCTATCGCATCCAGATTGTCAACGATATCCCAATATTGAATCTGGACATCGCCACCGGTCACATTCAGATAGTGATGGCCAACCCGATTGGTCGCATCCCAGATATATTCATAGTAAATATCGGCCCGCGGATCGTTCCAATAGCGGACGCGCTCAAAATCAAAATCCCACCCGGCTTCGTTGGCCCATTGATCGACATTATACGTCATCAGGCGCTGATTGTAGCCCTCAGGCCGCGGCGTATCAAAAATGTCGCCGTAAGTCATGGCGCTTTCGTTGCCGGAGTAGTCGACCGCCGAAACCGCGTAAAAGTAGGTTTGGCCGTTGGTGACGTTGCGATCAATGTAGTAGTTGTTTTTAGTGAATGTAATCAGCTTGAAATAGCCGCTGGGCTTATCGTTCCAATAGACTTTATAGCCGTCCAGATCCGATTCCTGGTTAGCATCCCAATATAATGCGACTTCGCCATCGCCGGTCACGCTGTAATAATCGGTCGGCGCAGCCGGGGCGTGATCATCCACATAAGTACAATCGTTATCGTAACATTCCTCGCATCCCGCTAAGAAAAGACCGCCTAAAACCAGTAGCAAACCCAATAAACGCGTTTTCATAAAAACCTCCTTGTAAGTGATTCAGCATAGCTTTTTTGTGATTTCCGTTGCTGATCCAAATACAATTTGGGGCGGCGGTTTATTCCGCAGTTTAATCCAAAGAATAATCATTTCCGCTGCTGGTTTTCGATAAAAAAAAGACCTAACAGGTTTTGAAACCGGTTAGGTCTTCGAATTTATCTCCAACGCGCGTTAAGGCGCGACCGCGCTTTGATCGCAAACGTGACTAATACAGCATGGCCCCAAGTTGCTGCCGCAGCGTGGCGATGGACGCTTCTTCAAAACGACCGCCGCCATGGGTGACATTGTGGGCAATCTCCATAGAGCCGGTCGGCATTTTGTGGACAATTTGATTCGCCAGCCGCCGGTCAATCATGTGGTCATGCTCACCGAGCATAAGATGGTAGCGGCGGGCCTGATGCACCTTTTCAGTATGGTGCAGCGGATTTTTCCAGCCCATAAAGTGCATATTGCCGTGTCCGATCAGCCCAACTAAGTGTTGACCGAAATTATGGTGGACAAATGCCCACGTCGCCAGCATCACCCCAAAACTGACGCCGACTAACCCAACGCGATCATAATCAACTTGAAAATAGCGCGGCAAAACTTGATAAGCCAGATCATGCAAGTCTTCGTTGAGCATGTGGAAGCAGTGCTCCAGCGAAAAATAATTCACGCCGGCTTTGCGCAGGCTGCGATAAATTTGCGGCAGGGCCTGAATCTTGCCGCGGGTCACATTGCGGCTGCCGCCGAACGGCGCGTCAACCCCCACCCAGACCATACCCATCTCCACGATTGACTTGATCTGATAAAAGCTATAATGAATCGGCGCGCCAATTCCCTGCAAAGAAAAAAGCACGGGCAATCGGCCCTGACGATGCGGCAAAGCGATATAAATATCATAGTTGGTTAACTTGCGATCAATCCGGGCGACACCGGTAAACGGCCGTTTGTGCAGCACCCGCAGCCGGAAAACCGGATACCCGTCAACATGCCAGTGATCCAGAATTTTGACGCGAATAGGTTTCTTCTTAGTCATCGGAGCTCCTTTCGTAAAGTACACCGTTGCCTTAAAATGAAGCCCTTATACGACGTGACGCCTAAAATGTTTCTGACAAGGCTTCAGGCTGCGGACTTTGGCGATAGGCCAGTAAGCGCTCGATGACATCACCGGCAGAGAAGCTGGTCTTGCCCGGCTTAAGAAACTGCCCCACATTAACCAGATCATCTCCGGCAGTGACAATGGGCTGTTCCTCATAGCTGTTACGCCGCTGTTGGGGATGCCCGGCGGTGGCGCACAAATTGTTGCATAAACAAGATCGCCCGACGGTATCTTCCGCTGCGCCGCCTTTGCGGACATAGTCTTCTACCGGTTCGGCAGGACAGCGCAGGCTGACCGATCCGTCCGGCTGTTTGACCAATACCCGCAAATAGCCCAGATCGCAGCAGCGCAGGCGTTCTTCGTAGATATCCTGCTCGGACATGGTGTTTTCCAATTGCACCACTTTGATTGGAAAGCCCGTGGGCGAGGCGGTCGGGCTGGTCAAGACTTCGATTGTATTCGCCTGCGCTTTTTCCATTAACGCCTCGCGCAAGTCCGGCCGCAGACCGGATTCTTCGCAGATGGCAAAAGCTGTGCCGACCTGTACGCCGGCAGCTCCGGCATCGAGAGCGCTGCGGAGCTGATCGGGCTGGCCGTACTTGCCGGCCAGCCAAAAGGGCCGACCAAACTGTTTGATTTTTTCCAAATCAACTTCGTCTTTTTCGCCATAGATTGGTTCGCCTTTTTCATTCAGCTTCAGTTCGCCGCGGGGCGGGGCGTTGTGCCCGCCGGCCAGCGGCCCCTCAATCACAAAGCCGTCCACCCGGCCTTCGCTGCGTTTAATCATGGCCTGGGCCAGAACCGCCGAAGAAATGATGGGCAAGAAGAGTGGCCGCATCAGTTGGGGAAATATCCGACTAATGCCGGGAAAAATCCTTTCCGGGTCGAATTCGATACGAAAATCGTCCTCTTTGCCGGCGCCTTGCACACTCAGGCGGTAGGATGTCTTGATCTGCTGGGAAAACTTATCCAGAATCGCCGGGACTTGCGTCGGAATTCCCGCGCCCATCAGGACATAATCCACTCCGGCCAGCATGGCCCCATATAGCGAGGCCAACGTGGGCATCTGCACCTTTTCCAATAAATTGATGCCGATCAGACCGGTGTGCCCTTCTTTAGCCAGAAACACTTCCACGTAGTTAGCAATAGTCGTAAGTTCGTCCACAAACCGGCTTGGCGGCAGCGTGTAGACAGGCAGGCTCTTATAGGGTTCGTCCTTTGCCTTCCCGCCGGGGACAAAATAATGAGCCAGGATACGTTTGACCGGCTCTTGCAGCGGAAAATGATCGAGGGCGCGCCGCATGTGCCCGCCAACATCGCCCTCCATCAAGCGGCTGATGAGAATGCGGGCCATGCACGTGCCGGACACGACGCCCAGTTGTCCCAGTTGCGAGACGGTTTTGGCCAATCGCCAATTTGAGATGGCGACACCCATGCCGCCTTGAATGATCGTAGGAAACATGCCTTTTTCTCCAGGCGAAGGTTTAAGACGAGTCGGAAGGTTACGTATAATTCTGGTTCCCAATCAGGAATCTATAGCTTTTGACCGGCATCCTCACCATATCGTCTTCACCTGACTCAGTTTGATTTTGCCATCGCGACTGATCAGGGGAACATTGAGATATAAAGATGTTGCGGCAATAATTCGATCCGGCATATCGGGAACTTGATCGCGGGATATTTTCTGAATGCTTTCGGCAAGGGCTTGCGATATGGGAACAATTTCAAAGAGAGAATTTTTCTGCTTGAGCTTTTGGTTGAGCAAATTCAAGGCGTCAGTGGGAATTTTGCTTTTTTCGATCAAATAAATAATCTCAACAAGGGTTATTGCCGAAACGCCAATGGTCATTCTGTTAGCCAACGCATAATCAAAGACATTTTTAGCCGGTTCTGAGAGTCTTGGCGATTGAAACAAATACCACACCAAACCATGAGTGTCGGCAATCGCATAAATCATAGCAGATCCGTTCGCGGAAAATTAGCCCACATTTCACGGCGCGCCTCATCAATATCTTCGGCGGTCAAATCAATTTGATAATGCTTCCACAGGCCGTAGAGAGACTCTCGTTTTGATGGACGCATTTTAGATTTTGGAAACTCGCGCTCCAGTTCCGGCAAGGCTAACGCAAACAGTCGCCGGCGGTCTCGTGGCGGCAATTGACGAATCAAGCCTAAAATGTTATCAATTGATACATCAACAGTCATGGCATGTTGGCTTTTCATAAAAATCTCCTCCTCTGTAATCACCCTGACCAACCGGCCGGAGTCCGATTCCGCAGCAACATCCCCTTTAAAATGAAGGCGGCTACGCTATCACAATCGTATGACATTAGCGGCCTGTTGTCAACGAAAAAAATCAACTGCAGACCGCAACCGAAAAAGCAACATTCCTCAATACCCAAACACATCTGTCAGCTCCAGCAGATCGGGAGATGACTCTCATTTTTCGTATAGCCGATCCAGCCAATAATTGAGTTTCCGATGCTGGTGAGCAACAGCAATGATGATGATTTTGTCGCCATCAATACCATAAACAATGCTATACGGAAAACGTGTCAGCAAGCATTTCCGAAGGTCATCTTCAACGACAGGCTGGGCCTTAGGATACGTGACAACGCGCTTGATGGCCGAGTGAAACTCAACCAGAAACTCGTAGCCCAAATCAAACCGCTGCATTTCATACCATTCAAACGCCTCGTCCAATTCCTGTTGCGCTAATACAGAAACTTCGACATTCATGCCGCCCTCTGATATTTGGCCATGACTTCGGCGTAGGGAACGGTTTTTAATTGCCCGGCTTTGTAGGCCGCCCAGCGCTTTTTAGCCTCAGCGGCCCATATACGGTCAAGGGCCTCATCAGGTTGATCCAGATCGGTTAGAAGAAGATCAACCAATTGCAGCTTTTCAGTCGGGGCCATGTCCCGGACTTGCTTGTAAGAAAGGCTCTCGCGAGTAATCATGAGTGTGTCGCTCCTTGTTTGAATAAGATCCTTATGCTTCCGAATACGAGCTTTACTTATCAATACCCAAACACATCCGTCAGCTCCAGCTCCTTAATTTCGCCATATTGCCCCAGCGCTTTCAGATCCAGCTTCTCTTTATTGCCCAGCACCAGAATATTAAATGGCTTGTTCTTCAAATAGCGCTCGTGAAAAGTCTTTACATCCGCCATCGTCAAATCGGCGGTATGGTCATAGACATCTTTACGCAAGTCACGATCCAGGCCAAGCTTGCGGGCAGCCTCGTAGCTAAAAAGAATCTCGGCCTGATTAATCCGCTCGGTTTGCGTCTTCTTAAGCACTGCGGTTTTTGAAGCGGCCAGCGCGTTGTCGGCTTCGGGCATATTGTTCATTAGGTCCATCATGCCGGCCATAGCTTCCGGCAATTTGTCCGCCTGCGTGCCGATGTAGGCCAGGACATAATGGGCTTTGTCTTTAAGGGTTGGCGTGGAATAGCCGCCAAACACACTGTAGGCCAGCGCCTTGGACTCTCGCATGGTCTGGAAAACGACCGACGACATGCCACCGCCATAATATTCGCGGAACAGGCTGCGCACCGGCGCATTAGCCGGGTTAAACAATTCGCTTTTGGATAGCATCAGGATTTCGGCCTGTTCCATATCGTAATTGACAACATAGACCGTCGTCTTTGCCGCGGAGATTTGTTCAAACTTAATCGGTAACGGCACGGCTTTGAGTGGTTTTTTGGGATGCGCTTTTTCCAAAGCAACCGTTAATGCTTTTGCTTCAAGGGGACCGTAATAAAGAAAGCGATGCTCCAATCCCGTCAGACTCTTCACCAACGCGATCAGATCATCGGATTTGAGCGCCTTAAGTTCCGCTTCGGTCAGGATATTTCTGTAGGGCGATTGGAGGCCATACTCGCCATAGGCATACAGCGCACCCCACAAAATCTCCTGTTTATCCAGCTTAGCATTGGCCCGATGCTTCAGCACGTCCTGGATCAGATTCACCAACGCTGCGTCGTTGGGTTGGGCGTCTTGCAGCAACTCTTCCAGCAGCTTCATGCCGGCGGCAAAATTTTCGGTTAACCCGCTCAGTTTGATTTGTATCTGCTCTTCGCCCGGTATAACCGAAAAAGTACAGCCAATTTTATAAAACTCCTGTTTAAGCTCGGCGGGCGAATACTTTGACGTACCCAGATATTCCAACAAACTCAGCGCAGGAGCAATCCGCCGGTCATGATTTGTGCCCATATCCCACAACAAAAACAGGCTGAATAGCGCATTTTCTTCGTTTTTAACATAGTATAAAGGCGTCTGGCCATGAAGGGTCAATGTTTGCAAATCTTTATGATAATCCAAAAAGACCGGCAAAATTTCCGGGGCAGGCGCAGCTAAAACTTTCGTCACAAACTCAGACTGCGCTTCGCGATTTAATTGCGCCGGGGTGATGGGCGGCTTGGTCACCTTCGCTGTTGGCGGGCTTTCGCCGGTGCGCTTGTAGACGACCACGTAATTGTCTTTAAACACCTCGTTGGCAAAAGCGATAATATCTTTTTTGGTAATTTTGCTAAGCCGGTCTAATGTATGAATATGGAAATCCCACGGCACATCCGTCACAAACGCAGAGACAAACTCACCGGCACGGTGACGATTTTTTTCAAAGGATTGCAACTGCTTGATTTTCATATCGTTGACCGCCGCCGCCGGCAACCAATCCGGGAAATCGCCCTGCTTCAGCTTGTCAAGCTGTTCCAGCAGCAGCCGGGTTATCTCTTCCAACTTCTGGCCTTCGCGCGGTCGGCCGCCCAACATTAACATCGAATAATCTTTAAAAACCAAAGGACTGGAATAGGCCTCGATCACCTTTTGACTCTGGTTCAGATTCAAGTCAATTAATCCGGCAGTACTATTGGTCAAAATCATATCCGTTATCTTGAGCAAGTCCGCGTCCGGCGAACCTTCGCCACGCAAACGAAAACCAATCGTCACGCTCTCGGCATCCGGCCCAACAACATTTTTGACAATGGGTGCGGTGATTGGTTTTTCCTGAGCCGGAACAAATTTAGGCACGTCCTTACGCGGCAGTGCGCCAAATTTCTCATCAATAAGTCGAATGACCTGATCCGGGTCAAAATCGCCGGACAAACAAATGGCCATATTGTTGGGGACATAATAGGTATTGTAGTAATCCATCACCTTTTTCATGGACGGATTTTTGAGATGCTCAATCGTGCCGATGGTCGTCTGTGTGCCATATTGGTGGGTCGGGAAAAGGTTAGCAAACAGCGTCTCATAAATTTTGTCATTATCATCGTCTAAGCTGATATTTTTTTCTTCGTAAACAGCCTCCAACTCGGTATGAAAGAGGCGCAGCACCGGTTGGCGATAGCGCTCGGCTTCGACGGTCAGCCACTTTTCCAACTGATTGGAAGGGATGTCATTCACATAAACGGTTTGCTCCACCCAGGTATAGGCATTTGTGCCTTTCGCGCCCAGAGCCGACATCATCTTGTCATATTCGCCGGGAATGGCGTGCTGCGACGCAACCTGCGATGTGCTGTCAATCTGCCGGTAGAGTTCCCGGCGCGTCAGCGTATCAGTAGTCGCCCGATATTGCTCAAACAGGTCCGTCACCCGGTTGATTTCTATTTCTTCCTTGGCAAAATCCAGCGAACCAAACCGATTCGTGCCTTTAAATAACATGTGTTCCAGATAATGGGCCAATCCCGTCGCATCGGCGGGGTCGTTCTTGCTGCCGGCCTTGACCGGTATGTAGGTTTGGACGCGCGGCTCGTCTTTGTAAACGCTGAGATAGACGGTCAAGCCGTTATCCAATTTGTAGATCCGGGCGTTGAGCGGATCGTTGGGGACGCTTTCGTACTTATACTCTTTGGCCCGGGCGACACGGAAGGATAACGTCATCAGGATCAACGCGCAGGTTAGACAAAACGTGAGTTTCACGGGATTTCCTTTCGTTATATTTGATTATGATTTAGAGTTCAGAGTTCAAAAACCGCTTTCATCCACGCCGGCCAGCCACTCTTCAACGGTTTGAATCACCTGCGACAATGTGCCTTCCGCAAAAGGCGACTTAAGATTAGCTAATTGCAGCAATTCCAAAAACGACCGGCTGCCGCCCGCCTGACACAGTCGCACATAATCCGGCCAGGCTGTGGCATCATGGGTTATCATGCGCTGCCAAAACTGCAACGCGCCTACTTCGGCGATGTTGTAGCCCATCATATAAAACGGTAATTGGTAAAGATGCATTTGCATTTGCCAAGCTCCACCTTCTTCCAAAAAACGATTCTCATCATAATTGCGGTGAGGTCGGTAGGCTCGGTCCAACTTCCGCCACAGGGCTTTGCGCGCGACCGGGCTCAACTCGGGTTGCTCGTAAACCGTGTGCTCAAACGCATCCAGGGCGGCGGTGTATGTCGCGCCACCCAAAAATTGCTTTAAACGGGTAGATTTATACTTGATTGCATCGTCGCCAAAAAAACGCTCCAGCCACGGCCAGGTCAAGTATTCCATGCCAAATGAATGAATTTCTATCGCCTCAATGGTCGGCCAATAGTACTCCGTAATTTCAAAATGACGGCTGCAATAATATTGAAACGCATGGCCGACTTCATGCGTAATGAGACCCACGTCATCCCCCGTGCCGGCACAGTTGGCCAGAATATACGGCATTTTGTAAGCGCTAAACATGGTGGCATAGCCCGGCATGGCCACTTTACCCGGCCTGTTCAACAAATCCATAAACTCCCGCGTGAATAAGGCTTCAAAAAGTTCGTGCGTTTCCGGGGAAAGCTCGGCGTACATTTGGCGGACGGTTTGCTCAAGCCAATTGCTGTCGCCTTTGAGCTTGGGATTGCCGTGTCGGAACCTCAGCCCTTCGTCATAATACAATAGACGATCCAGACCCAGCGCCAAGTGCTGCCGTTCCTTCAAACGGCTGACTAACGGCGCTATCGTATCCTGGATTTGCCGCCGAAAAACGGCCACATCCGCCGGCCCGTAATCGGTGCGATTCAAGCGCGCGTAGGCCATTTCCACAAAATTTTTAAAACCCAATTTGACGGCCATTTGATGGCGCAATTTGACCAAATCGTCATAAATCCGATCCAGCATCCCGGTGTTATCGGCATAGACGCTCCAAAAGGCTTCACTGGCTTGGCGGCGCGTTTCGCGGTTGAGATCGCTCATAAACGGCGTCAAACCCCACAAGTTGCGCTCCTGTCCATCAAACTGAACTCTGGCGGATGACAGCGTTTCCCCATACGCCGCCATGAGTTCGTTTTCTTGACGCAAGTCATCCAGAATTTTTGGATGCAGGGTTTTGACCCTGGATGCTGCCGTGCGGAATAATTGTGCGCCAACCCGCTGCTCCAGATCGGCGCGAAAGGGCGAGCGCAGCAAAGCCTGATAGTACAACGTCAGTTGATGCTCAAAGTCTGGGTCGACCTGATCTGCATATTTACTTTCCGCCGTGTAAAAAGGGTCGGTCATGTCCAGATGATGGCGCATCCGGGCCAAGCTGAGTACCAGAAACTCATTTCGCAAGCGATAAATTTCCGGAATTAACTCAATTTGGACAGCCGCGCTTGACGCTTGGTCGAATTGATCCAGAATATTGGAAAAATCAGCCTTAAACTTGTCAATATCTGGCCGTTGATAGGGGATCTCCGAGAATTTCATGGTTACCTTACCTTGGTGACTTCGTGGCTGATGAATAATTCAGGCTTAATCTTAATCGAAAAGCTCACAAAATTTATCGTAGCGTTTTCTTTTCTTTGCGTAACTCTGCGTAAGACTCTGCGAACTTTGCGGTTAAAAAAGAGTGTGGTTTACCTTGCTAACTTGCAGGAAGATTCCTCTGGAATGACACCTTGCTTCAAATGCTAAATTTGTCGGATTTTTTAGAAATGTATACTAGTCCTAGTCAACAACATTTTACACACTTGTCATGCCGGAATGTTTCTATCCGGCATCTTGTTTGCCTGAAAGAAGATTCCGGTTAAAAACATACCGGAATGACACCGACAAAAAGTGTTCTAAAGGTCGTTGACTAGTACAGATTTTTTAGAAATGTGTGATTCATTTGAAGTTTTGGTATTACAATTTTTTGAGGAGATTAACGATTGGAATAAGCTGAAGTTAAAAAAACGTTCAGCCGCGTCAGGTAAGCGTTTAAGCGGCGCTGAGTGTGTAGATTCAAGTGGCGGAAACCCCTGAGGACAAACGCCGGTTGTTGACACGGCAGCGCGGCGACCCTGCAAAAACAGGCCAACGATGGCAAGCGTAAAGGTCAAGCGCCCATCGAAATCCTGACCGGCAAACCTTTGGGATGTCTACTGCTACGCGGCGTAAGTTCGTGTGAACGTTTTCGACGATCAAAACCTGACGGGTTTCCAAAACCCGTCAGGTTTGTGTTCACAAAAATTTATGCCGAACAGCACTACATCATCAGCAGCGTTAAGGGATCAGCCAGCATCTGGCAGACATCCTTCAAAAAGCGGGTCACTTGTCCACCGTCCACGACACGATGGTCAACCGATATCGACAACGGCAGCACGCTTCCGGCGACAACCTCATCCTTCTCGTTGACGACCGGCGCTTTCATTAAGCGGCCCACGCCCAAAATCGCCACTTCCGGATAATTGATAATCGGCGTGCCATAGATCCCGGCAATAGCGCC
This sequence comes from uncultured Gemmatimonadota bacterium, assembly GCA_964404765.1. Taxonomy (GTDB): domain Bacteria; phylum 4572-55; class 4572-55; order 4572-55; family 4572-55; genus CAYOLL01. The sequence continues at coordinate 19,851 of CAYOLL010000025.1, forward strand.
ATAGTTGGTGATGGTAAAGGTGCCGCCCTTCAACTCGCTCAGGCTGATTTTCCGCTGTCTGGCCCGCTCGGCCAAATCATTAATTTTAACGGCCAGATCATAGATCGACAACCGATCCACATCACGAATAACCGGCACTACCAATCCTTCCGGCGCATCTACGGCAATACCGATATGATAATCGTATTTATAGATCAGCCGGTTATTTTCCAGATCAATTTCGCTGTTCAACACAGGATATTTTTTCAGACCGGCGACCACGGCTTTCAAAATAAAAGGCAGGTAGCTTAGCTTGACGCCCAGCCGATCAAATTTTTGCTTCTGCTCGTTCCGGAAGGCGACCAGACGCGAAACTTCGGTTTCCTCAAAGACGGTCATGTGTGCGGCAGTGTGCTTGGACAGCGTCATTTGTCGGGCAATGGCCTTGCGAATCTGGCTCAGCGGCTCGTAGGCAACACGCGGCCCGCCGCTTTCCGCCGATGAAGTCGCCGGCAACTTTGACGCTACGATCTGGGCGGTGGGAGCTGTCTGCCGGGCAGCCTGTAAATCTGTAACAACTTGCGGACCGGCGCTTTCCGCCGCCTTTTTTGGCGACACCGCCGGCGTGGCAGGAACAGCCTGCTGCGCGGCATAGAATGCCTGAATGTCGTTTTTCATGATCCGTCCATCAGGGCCGCTGCCGGAAATTTTATGGATGTCCACGCCCATCTCCCGAGCCATCGCCCGTGCAACCGGAGTCGCCAGCGCTTTGCGGGACGCGATCGGTGGTTCCGGCGTATAAGTCTGTCCTTCATTGCTGCTCGGCAGCACGTCGGAATCACCGGCGATTTTGATTTGCCCAACGACACCCTGTTCGTCTTTTTTCTCTGGGGGTGTTCCCGGCGATGTTTTTGGCGCAGCGATTGAATGACCGGCCGGTGCGGTTTTTTCAGACGCAGGCTCGTCTTCGCCGATAACATCAATAATGATCAGTGGCGCACCAACTTTTATAACATCGCCCACATTGCCGAATTTTTCTAAAATAATTCCGTCGCGTGGCGATGGAATATCGTCTACCACTTTATCCGTTTCCACATTTATAACCGGTTCGCCGGATTTGATGGATTTCCCGACTTCAGTATACCATTGCAGAATTTTACCTTCGGCGATACCTTCGCCGATGTCCGGGAAATAGAATATGAATTTCATGCGTACTCCTTATATAAAATTACTCCCAAACATTTGCGTTGTGCGCGAGAATGTTAATCAGATCTGACAGGTTTCGGAAATTCATCAGTTCTTCGAGTCTGCGAGTCTTTGTGGTTGCGCTTGTGAATATTCCAGGTCAGTGCATTTGCAACTTTCTTCCGAGTCCGGAATTTCCCAAGCCGGGTAAATAAACAAAATTACTTATGAAAAGTCAAGATTGTTTCCTAATTTCCTATTCAGCCTGTAAACAAACACCCTGAAAAAGCAAATGGCGGCGTCACTATTTTTGACGATTTGACGCAGTAGCCGTCACTTGACGCAGTAGCCGTCACTTGAATTGCAGACACCGGCAAGCTTCAATTGTACCTAACACTCTTTCAGTCTGTCATGCCCGAATGTTTCTATCGGGCATCCACAGCCCGACTGGATTCCCGCTAACAACATGCGGGAATGGCACCCTTGGAAGTGCTAGGTACAAAATGGTATTTTATGAAACTTGCCCGGACACCTTTGCGAATTTTTTTTTATTCCAACACCGCAAAAATTTTTCGGGTGTAAAACGCTTGAAGATCAATTAATTGGAAACGAAAAGTAAGTTGACAGTTACACGTTTTATGAATAGATTGGTATTCGGGCTTTAACTTAAAATTGAATCTGACGCAAAAATAGCGCAGTGAATTAAATTGCCAGAGGAAAAATTTCTTGACAATTGGCTGTTTATCGGATAGCTTTTTTAATTAAGGTTAGCTTGTTTATAAAACTCGTCGTCGGACAGCTTAAAGGAGAGGCAAATGCCTTATAAAGTGTTGGTTTGTGATGATGAACCGTATATTTTAGAATCAGTCGCCTATATTATTGAAAAAGAAGGCTACGAAGTGATCACGGCCGAAGACGGTGAGCAGGGCCTGAGTACGGCACGAGCCGAAAAGCCGAATATTATGTTTTTAGACGTTATGATGCCGAAAATGACCGGCTACGAAGTATGCGAAGCGCTTAAAAGAGACCCGTCTACAAAAAACATCCATATTATTATGCTTACCGCACGTGGCCAGGATACGGACGAAGAGCGCGCCCATGAAGTCGGCGCCGATGAATATATGACCAAACCCTTTAGTCCGCGCAAGCTAAAACAGCGGTTGCGCGAGCTGATGCCGCAATAACCTTCCTCTGCAGACATTTTGCCCCGGTTCTTTTTTAGGCGGGGCTTTTATGTGTCGATCCCGCTCTACAGTCTCTTCATTTAACCGTCTTTTTCCGAACATCCGTTAAGCTGACTCGTCTTTCCATAGGCTTTTGTCACCAAAACGTATCACGTGCTATAAACTATCCCATGAACGACACATCCGAGCATATAATCAGCAAACTTCAGCGCAAAGTCGGAAGCTTGACGGAAGAGTTGTTGCAAGCCTACGAAGAGCTAAACCTGATGTATGATATGGCCGAGATGTTTAGCTCGTTGACCGATTTTGATGAGGTCAGCAAAACCGTTCTGGGCGAGGCGCTTGAGTTTTTGGAGGCCGATAAAGGCTGGCTGGTCATCTTTGAGAAGGAATCCGGCACGCTTACCAATCGCGCCCGGCACGGTGTTAATTTACAAGCGTGCTCTTTTTTTAATGCCAACCTGGTGATTAATGTGGTCTCATCCGGACGGCCTGTTTTGATTAATAACGTCCGTGAGCAATTTGGCTTGAATGGGGATGCAAGCTGGCCGGAAACATTGATCTGCTTACCACTGAAAACCAAAGAAGAAGTTCTGGGCGCGATTGTTTTGGGCCGTGACACCGTTGGCCATATTTTTACTGCCGGCGATTTGAAATTGATGAAAGTTTTGTGCACCCAATCTGCATCCGCGATCAAGACGGCCCACTTGGTTTATCATTTGCAGGAGTTATACGAGAAGCTGCGTGAACATGATCGGGTACGTGGCGCGTTAGGCCGTTACCTGCCCAGTCAATTGGTCGACAAAGTTATCCGCGGCGAAGAGCGGCTGACGCTGGGTGGGGAATTGGTCCATGTGTCCGTCCTGTTTGCAGATATTCGTGGATTCACACGAATCATGACCACCATGCCGCCCAAAAAAGTGGTGGATTTGCTGAATCGCTATTTTGCGGTGATGATTGACAGCGTTTTTGCCTATGAAGGGACATTAGATAAAATCATGGGCGATGCGGTTATGGCAATTTTTGGCGCGCCGGTCGCGCATGAAGAGACCGAGCTGCGCGCCGTGCAAGCCGGTTTGATGATGCAAAAAGAAATTCGCAAACTTAATGAAACGCTTATAAGTGAAGGTGAACAGCCGATTAATGTCGGCATCGGCATTTCCACCGGGGAAGTGATTTGTGGCAATGTCGGCTCGCAGGACCGCATGGAATTTACGGTGATGGGCGATCCGGTTAATGTCGCTTTCCGACTACAAAATGTGGCCAATCACGAACAAGTCTTGATTACGGAAAGCACTTTTATCGCCATTGAAAACCGTCTGGACTATAAAACACATGAGCCGATTAAATTTAAGGGTAAAGATAAACCGATCGGCATTTATGAGGCGTTGACGGTCAAAACCCTGCAATAATACGGAAAGAAATGGATATTTCGGCAGTTAGCAGCCGATTTTGGATGTTTTGCAGATTTTATTACCATCTCTCTATAATTGACCAAACTTTTTTTGTTGACAATCACGCCGCAAAAATGTATTTTAGCGCTTCGCTTAAACAAAAAAATTCTGCGGTTCCTCTGTAGCTCAATCGGCAGAGCGGGTGGCTGTTAACCACTAGGTTGGGGGTTCGAGTCCCTCCGGAGGAGCCAGTAAAATAGAAAGCCGCTTCTTGAAAAAGAAGCGGCTTTTTTTCGTTTAGTCGATTGCCTGTTATACCCGTTGGATTTTGCTTGTCCAACGGGTCTTTTTTTGTTATGATTTGAACGTCTGCAATGCAAGATTTAAGGACGTTCATCGCACGAAAACCATGCGTAGACGCTTCCAACCCCCGCCTCTCTGGAAGATAAATTTCCTCTGTTGACAGGCGCATTCAGTTGTGGTATCTTTCCTTTGTTCCATCTAATGCGACTTCAAGTTTAAACATGCTTTATCAAAAGAGGTAACTCTCATGCCAAATGTCCTTTTTGCCATGCCGGTCACCGTGGAGCAGGTGGCCGCAGTGATTGAGCAAATGAATGACGATGATCAGGAACACTTGTTAGACCTGACACCAAAACTGCGTGAACGGGCCCGTTATCTTCCGTCCCGCACTATTTCGCAGGCGCGCCAGACAGCCATGCAATTGAAAGCAGAGTTGCAAAATGTGCTTGCCGGCCAATCGTTCTCAGGTGATGAGCCTTTCCTCGATGGCTACACGTTAGACCAATATTTGCAATTGCCCGAGGCCGAAAAACAGCGGCTTTGGGATAAATGGGCAACCGTTGACTTGCTCACCTTGCCGGAGCGGGACGTTAAATATGACGCGGTGTTTGCTCGATAAAGTCGTGGCGCGATACCTGCTGCAAGGCTTGCTAAAAATGAGCCGGGGGCAGGAATTGCTGGCGCGGGAACTGCTTTGCGTTGATCTATTCGGACAGTCGTCAAACGCGCAGCTACAGCTTTGCATATCCCCGGCGACCGAACACGTGCTGGGGCAGATTGCACAAACGCCCAAATATGAACCACTCATTCGATTTTTTACGACGCGGGTGATGACGCTTTATCCGACCCGGTATTTCAAGCGGTGGTCCCGGCGTCTAAAAGAACTGGGCTTTTCCCGCGAAGATGCCGCCATCTTAGCCCTGGCGACATTTGGAACTGATGAAACCGAGCAGTATACCAGTGCAGCTTATGTAGCCACAGCAGATCTCCCCCTGATTCGGCATTGGGAGACGCAATATGAGGCCATAGAGAAGCGTTTCTCAGCCATGCAGAATCAATTACCGGAGCCGTATTGTCATTTTGAACTGCCAGAAGTGCTTTTACCAGAGCAGATGCCCTTAAGTTTAAGGAAAACGTGAGCCTATGAATACACCTCGCAATTTAGACAGTGATCTTACATATATTGAGTTGTTGCGTCAAATTACTGCATTTTGCCAGGACAATTCGCAGTATACATCGCGGGAGGAAGTAAAAGCAATTATCATCCAAGCGTTGAACCTCAATAAATCACTTCTTCGTGATCACTTTTTAAAGATGTCGGCTGAGCTTACTCTGCGTTACCAAATTGAATATAAAAGCCAAATATTTAAAGAAAACCCTTTACTATTGCAGGACGCTCCGGAAGTAAATTTATTCAAGTGGATTACTGCACAAGTCAGAAAGGATAAACATCTATCTTTGTCCGAGAGCGTTTTGACAGTTTTGAAAATTGATCAAAAATGGTTGGACCTAGTTTTGGAAGCAGCAATACATTTTCCAGAAAACCCGACCATAGAAACGTTTTTATCACACTTGCGTCTTTTATGCAAAGGCTCATATGTGCACCTGCTGCGATTATCAGAGTTATACTCTAAACGAGAGAGCAATCAGCTTGCCCTGGAAGTTGCTAAGGAGTGTCTAAAGTGCGTACCCAAAGATTTCACCGTCAAAAAAGGACTTCTCATTCGACTCAGTAAGTTGGGTAGTCAAAACGAATATGATTATCTTGCACAAGAGATGATTTTGGCTAGCAATCCAGCTTCAGATGATTACAAAATTTTTGGCCAGGTGTTAATTGACTCAGAAAAATGGTCAATGTTACTCTTGTACGCATATCGTTTGATTGAACACTTCCGTAATACTAAGGTGGATGACGAGGTTTATTATGGCCATGCGCTTGCCATTTTAGCCTATGCAAAATTATCTAAGTACAAACCCATAGTAGCTATTTACAAGGAAAAGTGGCTGGCATCTTCACGCGCTTTTCCTTATCCATTAGATCTATTAGAAGCTGCACACCAAGTAAATGCCTTTGAGATTATCCAGCATTTATACAAAAATATTTCTGAAGAGGAAATCGCACGAAATATAAATGAGAAAAGATGGGAGTATTTGCGTCTTAAAGCTGAAATTCTTGAGTCAAAAGAACAATGGCCAGAAGCCCAAAAGAGCTGGGAAGAGTTGCTTAAACATGACGAAAAAAAACTATCCTACTTATATGCAGCATCAACAAATTTGTTAAAGCAACGCAAACAATCTCTTTTGAAGCAAGTAGAGAAATATGTTCACTTGTTGGAACAACTAACAGATTGTCAAAAAGTCAGCAACGGACTTAGAGCGCTTGTTGCTTTTGCAAGAGATGAATATGACAGGGGAATCCAAATTGTGATTAGAAATTCCTTATACTTGGAGAAAAATCACCCTATTTACAATGATGTGCGGCAGGCATTTGTCAACGCTGTTCTTAATGACCGTGATTCCTTAACCCGTTACAAAGATGCACTTAGTCACTGTGAAGATCAACTTTCATTTGAAGATCGAATGTTTGTAAAGTATATTCAGGAGATAGAAAATTCATTGAACTTACGTAACCTAAATGAGTTTTTACAGTTCTTTGGCCTTACGTTGCGATTACCGCTTTCATCAGGTTGTCTGAATCATTTGGTAACGCTTATGGAAGAGGGAGAGCGATTGTCACTTTTTCCAAAGGAAAACCCACGGTTTGATGAATATATCACGGAAGTAGAAAATATTCGCAAACTTTTTTTGCTAAAGCTCGTCATGGAAGCAGAAAACTTGCTTGCTTCCATTACTGATATATCTGATCACAACAGGTTAAAAGAGAGAATACGCTCAATGGATCTGACAAACGCAATAACCATTTTAGCAGATCTTCGAGCAAAAGCATAAAGCGGGGGAATAGTAAGATGAAAATAGAGACTTTAATTTTTTTGACCTATCTTTTTCCATTAACTGCTGTTGCGATTTTGATCTGGAAGTACTTGATACTAAAAAAGGGTCAACGGCTTGTTCTCGATCTTTTCAACCAAATTAAATATGAGTTGCCAAAAATATTTGATCCAAGTCATGGAGTATCAACAGTGCGACACTCCTTGGAAGAGAGCTTGCAAGTCATTTCACAAAAACTTTCTCTTTTGTCAAAAAACTTTTTTACTAATCAATGGCAACGCCGGGTTGCCAATATTGAATTGAATGTCAATCTTCAACATCCCGTTTCAGAGACACTTCGCGATAAAAATAGTCATGATACATCAGCGTTTGGCTTTATGGATGTCTTGAGCATTATAGGTTTGGGGGTTATTTTTGCTTTAGCACTTCTTATTTCAAATGAAACTTCAATCGAAAATAAGGCTATACTGACCTTGGCACTGATACTGGATTTAGTAATTACACAATTTGCATTTTATAACCAGCGCATCTGTTTTATGATTTCAAGTATGTTAGATCAAATTGAAAGCTATTGCTCGATTCCTTTCAAAGAACGTGTTAACTTAAATCTTTTGGTAGCGACCTATCAAGAGATGGCCAAATCTTTGAACGAAAACTTTTCCAAATTTAACGCGTTAATATGTGCGATTCCGAACTTTAACCAAATGCCAGAGTGGTTGGGCAGGGTGCAGGATACATTGGCACCCATAAAACGGGTCGCCGAAAATTTGGACAGCTTTTATGAGACAAATCAAAAAATATTGGAAGAAGTAAAGATACTGGCTATTGATTGGATGGGCAGGCGTAGTTCAATTGAAGAAGCTTACGAGAAAATTGGCACATCCATTATTGAATGGACAGACCAAAAAGGAACATCTGATGAAAAATTCCGAGCTGATTTCCTTGACCAGCTTAAAAAACTGGAGGCTATTGAAACAAGTGTAAACAAAATGTTAGATGATATGGGTACAGATGAGTTCATTGCGGAAATAAAAACACAGTTGACGGCATTAGCTGCCGAACAAAAATCAACATTGCAACGAATGGCAGAAAATATAGAACATACATCAGTGAAACAGCATCAATTGCAGCAAAGTATGGATTCTTTTCTTTCCAAGTATCAACAACGATTTCCTGATAAGTGGTTGATAATAGGACAGCTTGTAATGCTAGTCGGAATTGCAATTCTTCTTGTTATTCAGATCCTCATAAAACAATAGAAAATTGATGACCATGCCAAAGAAACTTGATGAACGACTTCAACAGTCAAGCTTGACGAAAACTGTTGTATTCCTTGCAGCAAGCCCACAAGAAAAAATCAGTGCTCTGCGCGACCTTCAACATATAGACCCAGTTGATGATCTGATTGTCACAGCAGTCACATTGGCGTTGGATGATCCAGAGGAATCGGTTCGTGCACAAGGCATTGATACTTTGGGCCAAATGCTGGCGCAAACAAATAAATCTATTGAAAAAAACTGCATTATGCGCCATATCATGCAGCGCCTTTTCGGACGTTTCTACTCGAAAACTGAGTATGAGCGCCTTTTTAAGGTGTTGGAAAAAGCAATTGAAGGACAGGCTGCCGAAATACCTCATCTTCTTGTCTGGCTTATGCAAGAGGTTGAAAGTATTCAAGACATAACGTTTTCTGACGATCTACCGGATAAGATTACTGCTTTTTACGAAAGGATTTTTTCAAAAAGCGAATCCCACACTCGTTCCCGCGAAATTATCACCGAAATTTTTGAAAATCGCTACTTAAACGCGTTGTTGGCTGAGACTACACCCACTGCAACGCTAAAATCTATTCTCAAGATGTTAGGAAAACGAAAGTTAGCCGATATTAGCTTGAATTTGATTGTAGGGCATATTTCTCCAATCCTTAGAAGCAGGAATGCCCAGGTCATTTGCGCAGCGTTATCGAATTTGCAGAAATGGGCGAGTGAATTTCCTTGCGGGGTTGAAAGTATCAACCAACTGTGGGCGGCGGTTGAAAACTGGCGAAGAGACCCGGAGCACTACACACTTACTGACAACTTATTAAAGCAATTGGCGATGAATGCCATTTTGGTTAAACCTCTGATTGATTCCTTGCTACAACAAAAAAAATCTAAACGCACTAAAGAATTACGCGGACAGATCATCATTACTTTATTAAACACATTGACTCACTTCTATGGCGTACGTTATTGGATGAGCGACGTGTGCGATTTTATTTTAAAAATGAAAGGTGTGCCGCCGCGAGAAACTTTTGAATGCGCTATTAGTTTTTTGAGCCATCATCTAACCGGACTTGATCCTTATGAGCCTCCCAAAGAACCGACCAAAGAGGCGCAATTCAAAGCACGTTTGCTGCGAGAGCGAAATTTAAAACCTGACAAAATTATTCGGAACACATTGAAAGAACTGGCATTTCGCCAAGATTTATCAAAAGAAGTGCGTAACAAAGCATGGCATGTACTTATTGTGTCTATGCCGCCAGATTTAATCCATACCTTGAACGAAAGTTTGCCCTTGCTGCAAAAAGAAAAGGCTTTACTTTCAACATCGCTTCAGGCAATTTCGAATATTCATCCTACAGAAGCGTACGAATTACTACGCAAACTTTGGGCCGCAAAATCGGATAATACCGAGATCAATAAGCAATTGATCAGAGCATTTGGTGCATTGGGAAATAGAGAAGTTGTGGATCTGTTGCTTCCGGTTGCATTTGACGACCCAAATCCAGAGCTAATAGCGACTGCGCGTGACGTTCTATCAGAGGAAGGTTACAGTTCGGAAATACAACGCGAACAATGCCGACGCGATATTGAACAACTAAATGCTACAGAAAAGCTTGTTTCGGAGCAACTTGTTAGCGCGGAACACCATCTTAAAACATTGCATCAAAAACTAATTGACTATCAAACAAACTATAATGAAACATCCCAAAAAATAAGCAGCGCAATCAACGAACAAGATATTTTTAGCATTGAGATCAAATTAAAACTTTCTGATCTGGCTATTCAATTAGCCGAGGTGAAAGGTAAACTTCAAATTTTAATTAGCAGAGCTGGTGAGTTAGAGAAAGAGGTGAAAAGCTGCACAAAACATATCCAGAGTAAAGTTGATGACACAGAAAATGCATTGCATCAGCTTGAGTCTATAAGAAATGATATTGAAAATAAAGAAAACCAACTCCATGAAACAGAGACGCGACTTGCTAATGAGGAGAGAAGCCTTTATAATTTTGAGAGTAGCCTGAACCAGGCTCAACAACAGCTACGATCTATTGACCGCAGTCGGCCAAGGTCTTCTGCTCCACCAAATGCAACAGCGGAACAAAAACTATCTAGTAAACGAAACTTCGAAGCTTGGGAAAGTAGGATGTACGCTGCAAATGCTGAAATTAACCGTATTACCAACGGGATTAACACATCACGAGCCAACATAAAGAGCTATGGAAATACCATTTTTTATTTAAGAAGAGAAATCCCAAAACTTAAAGATCAATATGAGGAGCAGGGTGAAAGACTTGACCAAATTAACAAGGATCGAGATCGTTTTGAACGAGAGGTCAAGTCTCATTATAAAAGCATTGATGATATACGGGGGGAAATCCGACAGCTTCAACATCAAGTGTCTCAACTAACTACCCAAGAACGTGACACTTCCGGATTCGCCGCGCGTGGGATGAGCAAGCGAAAAGATGAAATTTTAAATTTACAAAAAAGACGCGAGGACATAATGGTTATTTTACATCAGACTAAACAAGATTTTTTCCTTACCGAAAGCAAGTTAGAAGAGCTAAAAACACGCAAACAATATTTGATTCAACAGGTTGAGCAAATTCGGCAACATTACGATACTTTGGGAGACCGTTGTGAAAAAGAAACTTTTGAAACGGATGCTCGAAACTTGGAAAGAAGCCGTTATACTAAAGTATTAAAGCGCGGTAACGATGAACAAAATCTAGCGGCAAATATGGCTTTTGAGAGTGCCAATCCTCATTATCGTGGCCGCAACGAAAAAACTGTTGAAAAACTTGAATATAAAACCGGTATCAAAAAGGAAATGGAACGATGAGTGCTAACACACATTATGAGAGAAGAATATCTCCTGAAGACAATATCCGTTTCGAACAAGAACGGCAAAGAGCGCTAAAAGAAATGCGGAAAAGAGAAAAAGAAGCTCAAAAAAGGGCAGAGAAGGCCAGAAAAGAAGCGGAAAATCGTGAAAAGGATTTTAAAAATTGGCTACAACAGGAGGCAAAGAAAAAAATTGCTGATCTACGCAAAATTGCACAAACTCAAGACCACTTAGCTGGTTTAAATCAACAACTTTCAAAGATGGAAGATCATCTAAAAGAATTGAGCTCTTCCAGTACTGAAGTGATAGGTCAACTGGAGCAATTGGCAAAGCGTGTAAATGAATTGCATGACCATTTCAAACAAACACAACTTGAATGGGGCCAGCTACTGAATGAAGAAAAGCAGAATTTAAAAAGTATCGAAAAAGAAAAAGAGAATACACAAATTTTAACTAAAGAAGTAAATGATGGCATGAATGCGCTTAGCTTCTCTTTTGATAAAATTCAACAGACAAGCCAAGAATTCCAGAAATGGGCTGATGAAGCTACACAAGCCAATACTGAGTATAACCAGATAAGGCATGAGATCGCTTTTTTAGATTCAAACCCATCTCTGTCTACTTCGGCGTTTGTGACGATGCAAGCCATGCGGGATCAAGGCTATCATCTTAGACAGGCTATTAGTTCCAACGAACTCAAAGCCTGGTTCGAGCATGTAGACGGTAAGAAACGAATAGAGGTTAGTTTGCGTGATGCGTATCATGAAGGCGAGATATGGCTTGAGCAGTTAAATTTGTTTGAATTTCATGAAGATGAATGTTTAAAAGAGCTGGAAGGCTATAATGATAAATTGGAAGACTTAGGTGTGCGATATGCATCCCCGATTATCAGATACCCAAAACCTGAAGGCGCTGAAAGTTGGACCGGTCCAGAACGTCAAGAAGTATCAACCCGGCACAAGATAAAGAATTGAATGAGGCTTGAATGCGCAATCCTGAAGAAAAAGCAAAAAGGATGCTAGATGATTGGAAACCTCGGTTGCGAAAGTCAGAAAGCAATCAGCATGAGATTTCAAAGTGCAAAAAAGAATGCGAAGAAATGTTAAAAGCTGTGGACTTGGCTTTGACTAATATTGATTACGCTCTGGAATCTGTTGAGCAAACTTCGCGGGAAATCAAGTTGGTCACTTCCGTTGTAGAAAAAACCGACCATACTTTTAATCAGTTGAAGCATGACTTTCTGGATCCAATGTTTTTTTCATCTTCCCTTTCAAGTTCTGCATCGGATGGCAACCATTTTAAAAGAGAAATTGAGGGCTATTGCATACGAGAGAGTTTAACTACGGAAGAAATTCACGCATGGATCAAGAACATAAACACCAAGTGTAGTCAGGATGGTGTACTACAGCCTGCTTTTTATGAAACAGCGTTTTGGCAAGACCACTTACATCAAGTCATAATGCTGACAGCAGACAATTTGGTTACGAAAGTAACCGATGTAAAAAAAGAGGAAAGTTCTGTAAAAGTGAAAGACCTTACCCAAACAGCAAAAACAAGTTCGTGAATGGAGTAATCAAGCATGCTACCAGATTGGATTCAAGAACAAGTTCATAATGGAATAGCACGTACTAACTTTCTCAAAAAAATCGATGAAAAATTTAGCGGAGGTATGCCTGATCTCTGGAAATTGAATTTCCCGGATAACCGTTTGCCGAAATGGTTGACAGACAAAGAGTTGGACAGGGTGCCACGCTGGTTGGAAACATTTGTTAGTCACGCCGATGGCGAGCTTGTAAACCTATGGCTAAAAAAAGGAATGCTTCAAGAAAACTCTTTATGGCTGGCAGAAATGCGCGCTAAAGAAACTGCTTGTGTTGGAAGAGTTTTTGTACTTACTGGCAACGTCAACGATTATGCCTTTAGTCCAGAGTATGGTTATATTCCTATCTTGAAGTTACTCGAAAAAGCGTTCGACGCCGTGAAAGGTTGTACAGTAAAGTATAGCCTTTCCAGTCACTTTTCGATTTTGAAATCTTCCGATAATGAAACAGACATTGTCAAAGACATTAGGAAACAAATCGTCGCAATAGACACAAAGACAAACATATGGAATCGAGTTCAACAGGATTTCAAATGCATGGAAGAATTTCTGTGGAAAAAATATAATAAAGGTATTTGCTTGATAATTGACCACCTGAATATGCTTTTTCCACCGGACTCTCGCGAGCTTGAGCGAAATGTCTTAATTGAGTCGCTACTCAGCTGGGCGATGGCGTCCTGGATGTTTCAGAGTCAAAACATCGTTATTCTTTTAACAGAATCCGTAGAGGATATTAGCGCAGATTTGCGTTCTCGGGATAGCAAAATCGAAGTGATTGAGATAAAGCGCCCGGAAAGACAGATTGACCGCTTAAAATTCCTGATTAGTCTCAAGTCATCACTAAAGATAAAAGTCGAAAATCAGAAAGAACTACGATTCCAATCTAATTTTCCCGAAATTCAAATTGAAAATACGAATAAAAACGAAGACATGTCTTTGCAATTAACCTATGTAGCAGAGAAAACATCGGGTTTGAACTATCTAGGACTGGAAGATTTATTGCTACACGCAGGTGTCCACAAGCAACTACTGACACCGCAGTTCATCAGAAATAACAAGCGTGATATTCTTCAACGAGAAAGCGCTGGTATGCTTGAAGTCATTGAACCAGATAAAGGTTTTGAAAGTATAGGCGGTTTTGCTGAAATAAAAGAACGAATGCGCGATATAAGCCAGGCAATGATAACGAGCAGTGTATCAGAAGCTATAATACGTGTTATACCAATGGGAATTCTATTTCTTGGACCTCCTGGCACCGGTAAAACTTTAATTGCCAAAGCGTTTGCACGGGAATGCAAGACCAATTTCGTAAAATTAGGTGATTTTCGTTCAATGTGGGTGGGTCAATCGGAACGAAATCTAACAAGAGCTTTAGCACTCATTCGTTCCCTATGCCCAGTGATTGTTTTTATAGATGAAATTGATCAATCTGAAGGATCACGCGGAGAAGCTGGCGACAGCGGTGTCGGAAAGCGCGTCTTTTCAAAGTTTTTGCAGTTCATGAGTGATACCTCTTTGCGTGGAAAAGTCTTGTGGATTGCGGCAAGCAATCGTCCAGACCTCATTGACGCAGCTCTGAAACGTCCTGGTCGTTTTGACATGATTTTCCCATTTTTCCCACCTGATGAAAAAGATTTGATTGAAATTTTCAAGATTCATTTAGAGAATAAAGACATAAAGACTGAAATATCCTCAGAGGAATGGGATAAACTTGCAGAAAAAACTAAGGGTTTTACTGGTGCTGAAATTGAAGTTATTGTAAACGAAACAATACGCCGGGCATTAAAAAAACACCCAGAAAGTCTTCCAATTTGCATTAGTTTGTCGAATTTTGAGGAGACTTTGCAAAACTATAATTCGGCAGCTAACCGCGATGATTACAAAAAAATGATTGAGTTGACTCTTAAAGAAATTACCTTCACAGATATTCTACCTGAAAAATATCGTATAAAATTGGTGGAATAATAGATGGCAGAACCAATTTTAAATGTTGCCCATTTATTGCAAAACTCAACTGTCAACGGTCCAGGCCTAAGAGATGTTATTTGGGTACAGGGTTGTTCCATTTGCTGTGAAGGTTGTATCAATCAAAAACTTTGGTCGTATCGCTCAAAATACCTCATTCCTGTTGATAAACTGCTCCAGAGGTTTACTGATAGAAAAGGATTTATTGATGGTATTACTATTTCCGGTGGTGAACCCACCGAACAAGCATACGCACTTTCCTATTTGCTGAAAGGAATGAAAGAACAAGGTTTTACGACAGTTGTGTATACAGGGCACATTTACGAGGAGTTAGTGGAGCACGGCAACGAATGGATTAGAAAACTTTTGGACTATACGGATATTCTGATTGATGGGCCGTTTATCAAAGAACAGCACACGATTGATTATAACTGGAGGGGTTCCTCAAATCAGCGTTTGATTCTTCTTAGCACCACGTTCAATTTGACTCAAATACATCAAAATCCAACGCAAAGAGAGATTCATATTTTTGTAAAAAATGCAAATCAAACAGTGATTCAAACAGGAATCTTTTAATCATGTAATCATGTAATAATCGGCAACTCATGCTATTTAAAACCAGACATTTTCCATTACAGCCATCTTAATCTTCATAATCATAAGTCAATATAAGCCAAAGTTTTCAACTGTAAAGCGTAGACCCTAAGTTATTCTGCCAGAACCGCTTGTTGCCAATAATCCGCAAAATGACTCGCAAACCAGGCATCGCTCGATGCAAAAAGCGCATTAAACCCGCCCCATGTCCAGATACCAATTTCTCTTTTTCCGGTGAGACGCTCGACTTCGCCGGAGCTTTCCCGCGGGTGTAGTTGTTCCGGGAGATTCAGCCGATTAAGGCGCCGGACATCCAGACCGGCTGCGCGCTCTGCTATATAAGCCGGTTTCTGCGCGACGGTGACTTCCAGAATATCGGGGCAAACCAGCCGCAACTCGTCGCGCGCAAACTCTTCCAGCCAGGCCGTAGGTAATTCTTTTGCAAAATGACTTTGCGCGGACGCAATATCCTGCCGGGACAATACACCATAGGTGCGGCATGGGTAGGGCCGGGCCGGATAAATACGGCAGCCGTTGGTGGCCAAATCTAAGAATACACAACGCTGCGGCCACTCCTCCCGGAATGAAAAAAGCCGGGCGGCTTCTTCCGCCGGAAAAAAATCCTGCACATAACGGGCAATCTGAAAGTACTCAATTCGGCGCAGCGGATACATTACGGCCAGATTTTTTCTGCGATCATCGTCAGACAGTTGACAACAGGCGCTACATGTTGCCGGGCAGCGGCTGGAAGGTATTCGTTTGTAAATGGACGCGATTTCAATGGTTTTTTCATCGCTATGTACCGTGCCGATCCAACTCAGATCGTTAAGTGTTTCTGTCATTAGGTACGCCTGAATTTCAATGTGCGGCCGGATTGTCGGTAAACGGCGCCGGCGGTCGGAACCAGGCAGGCTCAACCATGCGGCCTTGCTCCAGGGCAATAACCCGAAACGGATGATGTTCGACCAGGTCATAGTTATGGGTGGCCATTATAACCGTCGTGCCTGCGTGATTGATGTCAATCAAGACATCCATAATTTGGCGGGAAATCGTTGGATCGAGGTTGCCGGTGGGCTCATCCGCCAGCAGGATTAACGGGTCGTTAGCCACGGCGCGGGCAATGGCGATGCGCTGCTGCTCACCACCGGAGAGATGTAAGGGCATTTCATTGCGCTTATGGGTCAATCCGACGGCATTCAGGGCGGCTAAGGTTTTTTTCCATACCTGTTTACGCGGCAGGCCAATCACTTCCAGGGCAAATGAAACATTTTCAAAGACCGTGCGATCCGTCAATAGTTTAAAATCCTGAAAAACGACGCCCAGCAAACGTCGTAAGTACGGAATCTGGCCCGACTTAATTTTTTGGGAATTGTAGGTGTCGACAATGACTTCGCCATGCGTTGGAAAGTGGCGCATGATGACCATATCCAGCACTGTGCTTTTACCTGCGCCGCTGGGGCCGGTCAAAAAGACAAACTCGCCTTTGTGGATGTTAAAATTAATATCCTTCAAAGCCGGCCAGTTTTTTTCGTAATATTTGTCGACGTGGATAAAATGGATCATACGCTCGGAATCGGTTTTTTAACTGCGCTTTGCGCTAACCTGGATTATTCATAATGGTCTCACGCAAAGGCGCTAAGACGCAAAGGGGAAACGAGTTATAAAAAACAGGCTTTAAAATTCAATTTTGAAACCCAAAGCGTCGAAGATTCAGTCTTTTCAAAGCTTTGCGGCTTTGCGCCTTTGCGTGATGAATAATTCAGGCTAACGCTTTCTGGCAAGATTAAGCATAGTTATAAAATTACAATCCAACATTTGTGTTGCCCGCGAGAATCTTGTCAAAACTGCGCTTCGCTTCGTTTGATGTTCCGGAGCGACAAAACGCAACGTAGTGGAGTTTTGTCAGAATTGCGGTTTACCGCGTTATGCAAAATTAGGAAAGTTGACGATGCAATTTATCCACAAATCTTGTCATTGTCAACGCATTTTATGGATGATTTGCAACGATGTCCGTAAGGTCAAATTTTAGTAGCAATTTCTATGCTGGCAATGTAGTATTTGCAAGGATGAATTCCAAATCTATCCATGTTTTGACAGCGGATTTTACTGCACTACTTTCGCGGTTATTACGCACCGACTCGTGTGACGGAATGTGATCACATTCTTTAATGACAAAGCGCCACTTTCGTTTTTATCCGCAATCTGTACCCACTTTTCCCCCAATCGTCGTAATGGAGTCTGTGGTAACGATGTCAAAAAATTTGCGCATCCTTGTTGTCGGCGGTGTTGCCGCCGGACCGGCTGCGGCAGCCCGAGCAGCCCGCGTCAATCCCGACGCAACGGTCGTTTTATATGAGAAAAGTCAGTATATTTCTTACGGGACTTGCGATCTGCCCTATTTTATCAGTGGCGAAATCACCGACGCCGATGCGCTGATTATGTATAGCCCGTCGCAGTTTCAGCAGGAAAAGAATGTTCAGGTGCATACGCATCAGTTGGTCGAAAAAATTCGTCCGGTGCAGCGAAAAATACAGGCGCGCGATCTGTCCACCAACACGCTTTACGAAGATCAATATGACCGTTTGATTCTGGCTACGGGTTCAACAGCCATCCAACCTTTCCCGGAGTTAAACGCCTGCCCGAATCTGTTTACCCTTAAAACATTGGGCGACGCCAAGCGGCTCAAAAATTATCTCACGGCTTATCAGCCGAGGCATGCCGTTATTCTGGGCGCGGGCTTTATTGGACTGGAGATGACGGAAGCGCTGCGCCGGATCGGCCTGCAAGTCACGCTGCTGCATCGTGACGAATGGCCTGCGCCCGGTTTTGAGCCGGAAATTCGCCAATTGTTAGCCAAAAAAATGAGCGATATGGGTGTTACATGCCTCGGTAATTCCGAAGTCACCGGCTTTTTAACCGACGCCGGACGGATCGGGGTGGTGCAAACCCTGACCGCCAGTCATAAAGCTGATTTGGTCTTATTAGCCTGGGGGTTTGCGCCAAATACGGCCTTGGCCAAAACTGCCGGCATTCGTTTGGGCACAAGCGGGGGGATCATCGTGGATGAGCATCTGCGCACATCTTGCGATGGCATTTATGCCTGCGGCGACTGTGTGGAGCTCAAGCATCGTCTGACCAACCGCCCGGTCTGGTTGCCGCTGGCCAGCATCGCCGCCAAGACTGCTCGCGTGGCCGCGGATAATGCCGCCGGGCGTCGGGCTGTTTATAAAGGCACGGTCGGGACGCTTGGCTTTCGCTTTTTTGATTTAGAAGTGGCGCGCACGGGTCTGGACAGCGCGGCCGCCGGGCAAGCCGGCTTTACGCCCATCAGCCGGACGATTGACAGCCGATCGCATGTGCCGCTCTTGCCTGGCGCGGAAAAAATCACCGTCACACTTCTGGCGGATCGGCACAGTGGGCAACTGTTGGGCGGGAATATCATCGGCAAGGCTGGCGCAGCTTTGCGCATCAACCCGATTGCCATAGCCTTGCAGCAAAAAATGACGGTGGCCGATTTTGCCCAGGCCGATTTGATCTACACGCCACCGTTTGCGCCGCTGTGGGATCCGCTGCTGCGCTGCGCCAATGCGTTGTTGAAAGCGACCAATACTAAAATTTAAAAAGAACGACATTTCGTAACTATTAAGACAGCCACGAATTGCACGAATTTTCAAGAATCAAAAGCAAAAAAAAAGCAAAGATATTTTGTTTTTGGGGCATCCTTCAATTTCCAGATAACACTTTATCAAAAAAATCGTTTTCTTATCCACGAATGTCACGAAGGTAACACGAAGAAAATTAAAGCGTTACAAGTTTTTTTTCGTGAAACTTCGTGACCTTTGCGGACAAAAAGTGTTACCTACTTTTTGGCAAAACTGAAGGATGCCGTTTTGGGGAATTCTTTTGAAAAAGCACCCTTAAATTTCAACATTTTTCTATTCGTGTCCATCTGTGGCTGAATAGCTACGACATTTTTTTTTAAAAGGAAACGCCATGCGTCAATTTATCTTGTTATTGCTGTCTTTTCTGGTTGTTTCTATCGCAGAAGCTCAGCCACAGTTTTACTCCTGGTTGATCAATTTGGACAATCGCACGGGCTGCTATACCTTGTCCAACGGCAATAGCGGCTGTCTGACCGCCAATATCCAGCAAGTGCGCTTTAACGCGGCGAACGCCTATATCAACGCTGCGGGTATCCCTGACTATAATATCGGCCCTTTTCCAAACAATCCCAACACACCCGCTGTCAAAAACTATGTTTTTCGTATTCCCCGTGCGCCGATCGCTCAAACCGGATCCAAGACCAATACCGGTTTGGGTCATATTGGCGTTTGGGTAAACGGTGTGGCTATTTTTAATGCCAAAGACGGCTTTTCCTGGAACGGCTCGGCAGACTCACCCATGGGCAATGGTCTCTGGAATCGTAACGCAGTGCTGGCCGAAGCCAGTTCCTTTGACGCCTGCCTGGGTCATCCGCCACAAAACGGAGCATACCACCATCATCAGCGACCGGCCTGTCTGCGGGCGGAGTTGGGCGACGACGGCATCAGGCACTCGCCCATTTTGGGCTGGTCTTTCGATGGTTATCCGATCTATGGCCCATACGGCTATGCCGACCCCAACAACGCCGGGAGCGCCGTGCGACGAATCGTCAGCAGCTACCGGACAAAGAACATGACCACGCGCACAAACGGCCCGGCAGTCGGCGCCTCTTTTCCGCTCGGCTGGTATCTGGAAGATTATGAATACACGGCAGGCTTGGGCGATTTGGACGCATATAATGGTTGCTTTGCCGTCACGCCGGAATATCCGGGCGGAACATACGCTTATTATGTGACCATTGACGCCAATGGCGAATCGGCCTATCCGTATGCTATCGGCCCGCAATACTATGGCACTGTGGCGACCGATAACTTAACTCCGACCGGCCGAGTGACGGTGCCCACCGGCGTTAGTGTCTATACCCCAACGGCTCCGGTTGCCGCTAATGACAGCAAAACAACTCCCCAAAACACCGCTTTTAGCTTTCCGATTGCAGACTTAACTGCCAATGATACCGACGCCGCAGGCGCCCCGCTTACTGTGACTTGGCTGCTGAATGCGATTCACTGCGATGTCACTTTGGGCCTGAATGATGTCTTCTTCACGCCAGGCACTGACTTTATCGGCACAGCCGGTTTTGATTACATTGTTAGTGACGGCCTGCAAATAGATACGGCCCATGTGGCTGTTACCGTAACCGGCGTCACAAACACGGCGCCGGTGGCGGTCAACGACAACAAATCAACGGATGAAGATACGCCGCTGGTCTTGGCCGCCGCAACTTTGACGACCAACGACACCGATGTCGAAGGCAGTGCCCTGTCGGTTATCGCTGTTTCGGACGCGATCAACGGCACGGTTGCGCTTAATTCCGGCACGATTACCTTTACACCGGCGGCGAACTTTAACGGCCAGGCAGGTTTTAGCTATACGATCAGTGATGGCGAGTTGACGGCAATCGGCCGGGTCACCGTCACGGTCAATCCGGTCAACGATGCGCCGGTGGCGGTTAACGATTCCATTTTCGTTACATCCACCGCGTCAGTCACCGCCCAAGTTTTAGTCAACGACAGCGACATTGACGGGGACATTCTTACGATAAGCAATGTGTCGATTGTCGAAGCCGGCAACGTACAGCTTGCTAATAATCGGATTATTTTTACAGCAAAAGGCGTCTTTAGCGTGGCGCAACTTTTGACGTATTCCATCAGCGACAGCCATGGCGCTACAGCTTTGGCGACTTTGCGTATCTTCCCTGACTTCAAGCCCGGCGATGTGGATGGCTCCGGGCAGTTGACCGACAACGATTTGCGCCTGCTGAGTCAGCATGTCCTGGGCTTGACCCTACTGACGGCGCCGCAAACGGCTCTGGCGGATGTGGATGATAACGGGATTTTGGATGTGCGGGATTTGATCCGGCTTGCCGATAATTTTTCCCGGTTGACCGCCAAAAAATGACTTGTTGCTGAGAGGGGAATGTTTTAACCGCCCTTGCAACGTTTTGACGCACGACGGGTAAAGTTCAGCCTTATCCTCTGGCGGTCAAAAATGGATTGAAAAAAACAGATCTTGGAGGGTCAATCTAAATTGCGGTGGAATTTGCTACGCAATAAAAAATTGAAGTTGTTAATGCGGGCATGAAAGGCGTTGTCAAAAGACATTCACATTGTATTGTCGGATATAAGGATCGCTGGTAATAATCGCTAAGTTTTCGCAGTTCGCCTGGGCAATCAAAATACGGTCAAAAGGGTCGCGATGAATAAACGGCAACTGAAGCATCTGCAACGTATGCTCTATTGTAATGTTTAATAAACGAAAGTCATTTATCTCAAGTTGTTTCCTGATGAAAATATCGGGCGATTCCGGAAATGTCAGCTTGCCGATGGATGCCTTGATAACCATCTCCCGAAACAACTTCTCTAACCTGGTCGGATAGCCGGGGATCATTGAGAACCCACCAGACAAAAATATGTGTATCCAACAGGTAGTTCATTGATAAAACTCCTTCAGCATCTCCTCATCCAACGGCGCTTCAAAATCGGCAGCAATTTGCAGGAGTCCTCGGGCCGAGCCGGGCTTGCGACGGGTCATTGGCGGAAAAACTTCTTGTTCACCTTGGCTGTTGTCATTTTGGATTAGGATGATAATCTCGGCTTGTTTCCCAATCATGCTTTTATGAATGGGCAACTGAATCGTATCCGTCGTCAAGCGCTTATAGATTCGTAAAGCTTCCATTTTATACCTCCGATTCAAAAAATATGGAATTCATGATTGGAACGCAAGCATGTTTTGATTTCCTTTTGCAAAATAGCGAGCGGGCGGAATGTTTTAGCCGCCCTTGCAACGTTTTGACGCACGACGGGTAAAGTTCAACCTTAAACGGCGGAGCGGATTAAGTGCATTGTTCAAAAACTTTGTGACGCACATTTGTTAGGAGGCATTATGCTTATTGCCAATCCCATCTACGATGCCATCTTCAAGTATTTGATGGAAGATACGGACATCGCCAAAAAACTTATCGGCCTGATTATTGACGAGGAAATTCTTGCCCTGGAACTGAAGCCGCAGGAGCAGACCCATTTTTCCGTCGAGCATATGATTTTGGTTTTTCGGATGGATTTTAAGGCGACGATCCGCACCGCGACGGGCGCATCCAAACAAATCCTGATCGAGTTGCAGAAAAGCGGCCATATCTATGACATCATGCGTTTTCGTAAATATTTGGGCGAAAACTATACGCGGGAAGAAGAAATTCTTCTGGACAACGGCGAAAAGATCAAGATTTTTTTGCCGATTATCACCATCTACTTTTTAGGGTTTTCGCTGGAAAATGTGGCGGCTAAAGTGCTGAAAGTCAATCGTTCGTATGTGGACGTTTTGACCCGGCAGGAATTGCAAGTCAAAAACGAGTTTATCGAAAAGCTGACCCACGACTGTTTTGTTATTCAAATCCCCAAGCTGACTGCCAAATGGCAAAGCCGGCTGGAAAAGATACTGGCTGTTTTCAATCAGCACGCTATGGCTGAGGACCGCCACATGCTGAATGTGGATGAAAGCGGGTTTGATGACCCGTTGTTCAAGCAAATTGCCGACCGCCTGGGCCGCGCCGCCCTGACGCCGGAACTGCGCCAACAAGCCGAATTTGAAGACGAGATCGAAAATAAGCTTGATTTGATGGCCCGCAAAGTGCAAATGCGTGATGACGCCATCATTGAAAAAGAACGGCAACTCGCCGAAAGCGAGCGGCAACTGGCTGAAAAGGATCGCCAAATTGCCGAACTGATGGAGAAATTACGTAGCAAGGCCTAAAATCGATTTGAAATGTAAAGTCCAGAACCTTCCTATAGCAATCGTTTGTTGCAGCAAAAGGGAGTTAACCGATGATTAATACTTTGCAGAAAATCCAACGCCTGGAGCAATATGTCGCTGTGATTCCATCCACAGAAGAACCTTTTTTAGATTTGGTCTTCAGCAAAGTTATGGCGCGGGAACGGAATCGCCTGGAGGAGCTTCGGGAGCGCCTGTCGAGTCAATTGACAGCGTTTGAAAAGCAATACGCCCGGTCATCGCCCGATTTTTATAACCGATATGAAAGCGGACAATTGGATGATGCCGTCGATTTTGTAGAATGGGCCGCCACCGTAGAAATGACGCGAAATATTGAGCAACGCCTGATGTTGTTAAATGAGGACGCGGCATGAATACGGTGATTGAGCGGCATTTTGACACCATCGAAGTGCGGTTGATTACCAGTCCGGTTGTTCTATCCTACATCACTATGCGCCGCGAAATTGGCCCGACCGACGGCAAAATTCGCCTGAAAGCACAGTTAGCTGACGGCGGACTGCTTGAATTGTTTGCGTACATTACAGAAAAGCACGGACGTATTGAACAGCGCAAATACAGCTTTCATTGGCAAGATGCCGATGGTTCTTTGAAGCAGCGTTGGGATAATGCGCCTCATTTTCCAGAGCTGCCGCATTTTCCGCACCATACCCATTGTCAAGATGGGACGGTGGAAGGGGTTGCGCTAATGCCGGACATACTTTTGATCATGACCAAAATCGAAGCGGCTTTGTCTAAATCACATTAAAATCTGAAATCAAAATAAAGGGAGTTCATGAACACCGCGTTTAATTTGACCTTCAACGGGGAGTCGGTTTATATTCACCTGTTGATTTTGCTGGCGGCGCTGGGTCTGGCCTGGTTCACCTATCGCGCGCCCAACCCGCCTATCAGCAAGCGCATGAAGTATTTTCTTCTGTCGCTGCGGACCGTCATCCTGACCATTGTTATTGCCGCTCTGCTGGAGCCGCTCCTCAATCTGGTCAATCGCCGCATCGACCCGCCTGTGGTGGCCATCTTGGTCGATCAATCCAATAGCATGTTGATTGATGACGAGGCCGCAACTAAAACCGGCGTTAAGCGGGCTGCGTTGGCCGACCAAATTGTGGCCGGCGACAATGGCCTGCTGGATCGCCTGGAAAGCCGCGCCAAAGTGAGCGCCTACCGCTTTGCCAAAAATGCCGAACCGCTTGATCAACCACCCGTGGCCTCGCTCAACGAAACCAACATCGGCCAGGCTCTCAAGCAGGTGGATGAGGATTTGGTGGAGCAGAACCTGACCTCGATCATTCTGGTCAGCGATGGCATCAACAACGCCGGCAGCGATCCGACCCGTCTGGCCGCCACGCTCAAAGCGCCGGTTTACACGGTCGGCATCGGCGATCCCAGCGAGCGCAAAGATATTGCCATTACCCGCTTTTTGACCAACGAAACGGCCTATGTAGACAACGAAGTGCCGGTCGAAGCCACCATCCGCAGCAACGGCTACAACGGCGTGACCGTGCCGGTGCAAATCCACTGGAACGGCCGCGTCGTGGCCGAAGAAAAAGTGACCCTGCGCGGCGCCTCCATGGAGCAAAAAGTGACCCTGCGGTTTACGCCCGTCGAAGCCGGCGAACAGCGCTTCAGCCTGCGTATTCCCGCCCAGGCCGGCGAACTGCTGGCCCAAAATAACGTCCGCGATTTTGTCATCAAAGTGCTTAAAAACAAGATCCAAATCTTGTTGATCGCCGGGCGACCTTCCCTGGATAACGCCTTTCTCAATCGGGCCTTAGAGCGCGACTCCAATATCGAAACAACCTTTTTAATGGCCAAAAAAGGCGGCGGATTTTTAGCGGAAACTAAAGCCAATGGCGAAAAAATTAGTGCACTGCCGGCAAATCCCGAAGCCTTGTTCCAATACGATCTGGTGATTCTGTCCGACATTCATCGGCAAGTGTTGGGCGCGCCGTTTGAGCAGTTGCTGGTGCGGTTTGTGCGGGAGCGCGGCGGGGCTTTGCTGATGACCGGCGGTGACGATAGTTTTCAGGGCGGCGGCTACGGCGAGTCGCCTATCGGCGAAATTTTGCCGGTCAATCTGGCCAAAGCAACCGTGAAGCTGCGACCGGGCAACTTTCCGATTCAGATCACACCGATCGGTCTGCGCCACACCCTCACCTTGCTGGATGAGAATAGTGAAGCCAATGGCCACATCTGGCAGAGTTTTCCGCCGCTAACGGCCTACAGCCCGGTGGGCGGGATCAAGCCCGGCGCCGAAGTGCTGGCCACACTGGGCAATACCAACACCGAGCCGCTGTTGACGCTCAACCGCTTCGGCAAAGGTAAGGCCATGGCTTTTACCGGCGCGACCTATTGGCAATTGGACTTTTTGATGCTGGGCGTCAGCGGCAATAATGAGCCGGTGTCCCGTTTTTGGAGCAATGCCGTGCGCTGGCTGGTTTCCCGCGATGACATCAAGCGGGTCAACCTGGTCACCGACAAAAAAGTCTATCGCAGTGGCGAGTCTGTCGAATTAGCCGTGCAAGTGTATGATGAATCCTTCAATATCCAGCGCGAGGCCGACGTCAAGCTGACCCTGCAAAAGAAGGGCGAAAAAGCCGTGCAAGACGAGCGGATTCTGGTGGAGCAAGAGCCCGGGCGCTATGTCGGCATGATTGACAACCTGGCCCCGGGCGATTATGTGGCCACGGCGGCGGCGGAGCACAACGACAACAAGCTTGGCGTAGACAGCCAGGGCTTTACGATCAGCGAGTACAGTCTGGAATATGAAAATAGCCGCATGAATGAGCCTTTGCTGATGGCTATCGCCGCCAATAGCGGGGGCCAATACTACACGCTGGCCAATGTAGAAAGCTTGTTGACCCGCCTGAATTTGCGCGAAAAGATCGTGGAAACCAGCCGCGACATTATTTTGTGGGATCATCCGGGGATGTTCATTACCCTCTTATTTCTTCTGGCGATCGAGTGGATTTTGCGCAAACAGCGTGGGTTGGCATAAGTTGTTCATTTTTTGATTCGAAACATATAATTAAGTTATTCGATCATCGTGCAAAGAACATTTTTCTTGAAAAATAAAAGGTAATTGTTATCTTGTTATTGTTTTGAAGATAAAAAGGTATCTTTACCTAAGATAATTACTCTGGATGAAGGAGAATCGTATGTTGCTCTCGCGTGAAGCCGAATACGCAATTCAAGCGTTACTTAAGCTGGCTACATATCCCAAAGATGATTATGTTTCAATTTTAACACTTTCTAAAGAACTGAGTATTCCCTTTTTCTATTTAAGCAAAATTTTGCAAAAACTGGTTAAGCAGCGAATTTTGCGCTCCCATAAAGGGCCAAAGGGCGGCGTTTCTTTTGCCGTGAATCCGGGGAAAACTTCTGTTTTTGATATTATTAAGACGATTGACGGTGACCGACTGTCAGACCGTTGCGTATTGGGTTTGCATGTCTGCGATTCGATCAATCCATGCCCCTTGCATGAGCAATGGAGCCTGTTACGCGATCAAGTTAAGAGCATGTTTGAGGATGAGACGTTGAACGAATTGAGCCATGATCCGGAAGTGATGCGGCGCACATCAATGCTGGCAGATCCGACATATAAGCCGGGCTAAAGCGTGACGCGAATGAATTCGCTACGACAAGCCTGTAAAAATTTAAGGCTCATGGAACACGTTTGTGGAAGAGCACCTTGTCATTCTGAAAGAATCTTTGTGAGCCGATAGTAACCGCTTTCAAATCAAGCTGTTAGCAAGTTTGAAAAAAGATTCCTACTGAATGACATCCATGGCCCCGTTAGCTTTCCACAAACTTGTATCAAGAACCAAATTTAATTTACAATGTACTCAGTTTGTTTTAATCAACGTCAAATAGCCGTCATTCCGCAAAACTTGCATATAGCGCAAAATCCACTCTTTGCGTTGATTCATATAGCGGCTACCGCTTTTGGGGGAATAACGGATCGGATTTGGCAAAATAGCCGCCATCAGGGCGGCTTCGGGCGCAGTTAAATCTTTAGCGGATTTATTAAAGTGCTGACGGGCTGCGGCTTCGATACCAAAAATGCCATCCCCCATTTCGGCAATATTCAGATAGACCTCGATAATACGCCCCTTACTCCACAGCAGTTCAATCAATACTGTAAAATAAGCCTCCAACCCTTTTCGAAAATAGTTGCGACCCGGCCACAAAAACAGGTTTTTGGCGACTTGTTGGCTGATGGTGCTGGCGCCACGCATCTTCTTGCTCTTTTTATTATGCTCAAAAGCATCCTGAATGGCTTTTACATCGAAACCGTGATGATAAGGAAACATTTGATCTTCCGCAGCCATAACGGCTAAAGGCGCATGTTTGGAAATTGCGGTTAGGTCTGCCCATTTATAACGAATGGTTCCTTTTTTTGAGTCCAGTTCACGCAAGAACATCAACGGTGTCCGCGGCGGGTTGACCCAGCGAAAAGCCAGTACAATCAAGACGGACACTAAAAAAAGACCACTGACAACCCACAGCAAAAAGCGGATTGGACTGAACCGCTTCGTTTTAGCAAGATCTATCGGTGTTGGTAAAATGGGAGCATTCATGCGGCATTCTACTTTGGCTGCACTGGGCCGGCATCTGCGGATTCCAACCAGACATCCGTGAATTTGTCGGCATTAAAAATCAACGGAATTCTCAGGTTCTTGACGTTAGGCTGATGAACCCAGGCGTCGGTGCCATGATAAAAAAAGACCCACGGCGCATCTTCGACAATGATTTCCTCTGCCACCTGATAGAGCGTGATCCGCTGTGTAGTATCGCTTGTTTGTTGCGCCAGTTCAATTAGGCGATCAAATTTTGGATTTTTGTAATTCAAGTTACTACCGGTCGGTTGTTCAGAATGAAAAACCGGGAAGAGAAAATTTTCAGCATCAGGATAGTCCGCACTCCAGGCGCGATAGTAGCTGTCAAGTTCACCCTTCCGCACGGCAGTTTTCAAGACACTCCATTCATTTTGGATAATTTTGACTTTGATGCCTACTTCAGCCAGATAGCTCTGAAAAGCTTCCATAATCGTCAGAGTTGCGCTGTTGGAAGATTGCCAAATTTCGAACTCAAACCCATCACCATAACCGGCTTCGCGCAAAAGCTGTTTGGCTTTTTCAGGATCATACGCATAGCCGCTGCGATCCAGAGAGTAACCCGGCAGGCCCGGTGGAATAGGCCCTTTGGCCAAAACGCCGCGCCCGTTCAAAACGCGCTCCAAAATAGCTTGCCGATCAATTGCATAGTTAAGCGCCTGACGCACTCGCTTATCATTAAAGGGTGGTTTGGCACAGTTTAAATTTATCGCGTAGATGTTAAGCATATTTTGCGAAACAATATATTGCTTCCATTTTTCATCAGTCATCAGGTGGCGGTATTCGGCATCCGGAATTGGCAAAAAGGATAAATTACCGGCCTCAAACTCTGCCAGCGCAGTTAACTCTTCTTTAATCACCCGATATTCCACCGTCCGAATTTTTGGGGCAGTGCCAAAATAGGTCGGATTTGCCTCAAAGCGCACCAAGTAATCGGGCTGCCATTCTTTAAGAATATAGGGGCCAGTGCCAATTGGGTGCTGTCCATAATTTTCACCCTGATCCTCAACTTCAGTGCGGCTGGTGATGTACGTTTGGGGTAAGGCCAGGATGCTTAAAAACGGCGAAAATGGCCGCTCAAGTGTAAGTCGGACGGTTGTCGGGTCAACAATTTCGATGGCCTGGACACCTACAGAATCAACTGTGGCGGTGGAGTCTGTCATCCTGGCGGTGTATGCTTTTGCGCCGACAATATGGTTTAGCAGCCAGGCGTTAGGCGATTCGCGCAGTAAACGCTCAAAACTGTATTTTACATCCGCCGCCGTCAGAGACTGGCCGTTACTAAAGCGAACACCCGACCGTAAATGAAACAAATAGGTAAGTCCGTCCGGGGTAATCTGAACCGTATCTGCCAGATCGGGGACTGGCTGTCCGTTCATTTCGGAGCGCATTAGCCCGTTATAGATTAAGGCGCTGCAGCGGCCATGTGAAGTCGCATCCCACATGCTGACCGGGTCAAATGTGGTTGGGTCGGAGGTGAGCGGGACAATAAGTTTTCCGTCGGCTTGCGGCGCCTTACCCGGACACCCAAGCTGACTTATCATCAGCAGAAATAACATGATTGATATGAATAGGTTACGCATCGGACATCCTTTTTCAAATCTGAATAAGTCGCTCCAGAGTCACAGAGGACGCATCCCCGAAAAAAATTAAAGTGGCGAAAGTTATAACAGGTAGCAGACAGCCTTGCAAATTACCATCAAATCTTCCGCTTGTCAACCCGCTTTTGTGTGCTGATGCCAGTTTGCTTTTTAAATTACGGCATGTCACAATAAATTCTGTCTGGATGGCGGTGCCTCTTTCGCGATCTTGTCCCTGGAAACTTTACCCTACAAAAAGGGTTGACAATTTGACGGTTAAACGGTAAACTTCAGCCGCTTATTTTTCAATCCTGAATAAGATTAACCTGAATAATTCATAAACGCAAGAGACGCAAACGGCGCAACCGACGCAACCGCTTGACTTGTTTTAAATTAGCTGAATTTAAAATTTAAAATTTAAAAAGACTAAGTTGCCTCACAATCCATTTTTAAGATATAAATTCGCAACTTGCGTCTTTAGCGTCAATTGCGACGTTTGCGTTAAGATTCGTGAATAATTCAGGTTAAATACTTTTATCTTTTTCTGATCCCACCAGCCAAAGAGGAGTCTGAATGAATTGCTTCCATTTTAAATCTTTCATTTCCTATCTGTCCATTGCGCTTTTGGGGGCGACGATCTTATGGCCATTCAATCAGGCGGCGGCTGTCCTTCGTGACCAAAATGGCGACGGCTATGTTGACGGCGAGTGCGTAGTACAGTTTGCCCGGACAGCCACAAACAGTAGTCTGCAGCGTCAGTTTGCCCAATTAGGCGCGACATTGACTTATAGCAGTCAGACCATTGACTGGCATGTTTTTACTTTTGACGAAAATGCCGATGTTTGGGCTAAATGCCGCGAACTTCAGGCGGTACCCGGCGTTGCCGTAGCCTGGCCTAATGCGATTGCCAGCACTTTTTCTGATCGATTGGATTCGCCGGCGACCTTTGGCCCGGCGACATTCTTAAGTGATCCAAATGACCCAAGATATATAGAGCAATGGAATTTACGCGACATTAAGCTGGATAAGGCCTGGGGATTTACCGAGAAAAAGAGTGATGTTATCGTGGCGGTTATTGATGAGGGCACTTATCCGCAACATCCGGAATTTGCCCGGGTCGAGCAAGTCACCGGATTGGATTTGGATGACGGCGATAACGACCCGACGGATCCGAATAGCAATAGTCACGGCGCGCATGTAGCCTCCATTATTTTTGCGGAGGCCGGCAATGGCCTTGGTTTGGTCGGCATTGCCCCCGGTTGCCGCTACATGCATATTCGGGCATTGGGTCCAAATTCGGGCACAGCGGTAGATATCGCCGAAGGCATTGACTACGCTGCCGCCCATGGCGCTGCCGTTATGAGCATGAGTTTTGGTTTTGTAGACAGCCGTTACGAGCCAACCGATCCTGGACCCTTGTTGGAGCAGGCGGTTTTACGCGCCACTAATCGCAACATTTTATTGGTCGCAGCCACGGGCAATCGTGGCTCCAGCGTGACCTATCCGGCACGATATGACAAGGTTGTGGCTGTAGGCGCGGTGGATTCGCGAAATCAGCGCACATACTATTCCAATCCCGGCGTCGGGATTGATTTTGTCGCGCCGGGCGGCGACGCCACGCGTGACGATAATCATGACGGATTTGCCGACAGCATTTGGGGCATCAGCAAATCCGGCAGCAGCTACTCATACGCCATGCGTGACGGCACCTCGCAAGCTACACCGCATGTCGCCGGCCTGATCGCGCTGCTTTTAGCCAACGGCCTGGCCGCCGGCGAGGTCGTATCGACACTGGCGGCGACAGCTATGGATGTCGATGCGCCCGGTTATGACACCAACACCGGCTATGGTTTGATTGACGCCGAAGCTGCTCTGGCAACATTGGGCTTTCCACCGGAACTCGTCGTGACGCCGTTATTTCCAAATCCCTTCGATTTGAAAAATGGCCTGACGCTGCAGTTTGATTTGCCACAGCCGGGTCGGGTTAAAGCAGCGGTCTACAATGTTGCCGGGCAGCGGGTGCGCACGCTGGCTAATGCTGATATGTCCGCCGGTTTTGCCCACGAGATTCGGTGGGACGGTTATGATGATGACGGTCACGCCGCTGTTTCCGGGATCTATTTTTTACAATTGGAAGCTGCCGGTCGAAAAACCATTCAATCCGCTGTATTTTTAAAAGAATGAGTCCACTCTAAAAAGCTATTTAACCACGAAATACTCGAAATACTGTATTAGTCAACGACCTTTAGAACACTTTTTGTCGGTGTCATTCCGGTATGTT
>CAYOLL010000026.1:0-51415 GCA_964404765.1 uncultured Gemmatimonadota bacterium
ACCCAGTTGGACGTCGCGCCGTTTTTAGCAAAGCTGCTCATCGTACCGTGTTTGTTGTTGGAGGTCAGATCGGTGACCTCCGGGGCACCAATGCCGGTGTTATCGCCCGACGGAATCCCCCGGTTGAAGTTGTAGTAGGCCACCAGGTTGGCTTCACCGCCGGTCAGTTCGTTGTTCATGTTGGCATTGATCTCGGCGCAGGTGCGGGCCACATTCCAGATACGGACTTCGTCCATTTGGCCGCTATATTGGAAAGTTGGGTTTGAAAATGCCCCGATCAGCAGATTAACGCTTGACGCGGTTAGATTAACACTATTGGTCGTCGTTGGCCGGGCCACGCCGTTTAAGTAGATCGTTCCCGAGCTACCCGACGCCGTCACGGCTACGTGCTGCCAGCTCCCGATCGTCACCGCGCCGGATGTAATAATGTGGGCGCTCTGTGTTTCAAAATGGATCGTTCCATCATTAGTAGAAAAGGAGTTCAAAAAGAAGGCGTACCCGGGATTTGCCTCGCTGGCGTCCTTTTTGGCGAGGATCGTGCTGATTTGGGATTTGGCGCTCGGCTTTATCCAAGCTTCTATGGTGATCGCCCCGGTGATATTGAATGCGGCGGAATTCCCGCAATTCACATAATCATTCGTTCCGTCAAAATCCAGCGCAGCGGCCGGTGTTGCGCCCGTGCCGCTCACGGCAAAGTCATACGTCCCTTCATCGCAGTCGTCGCTGAAGATAATGACTTTGGCCGTATCGGCCCCGGCAGTGCCGCCGGGCGTGTAGGTCACGGTAAAGGTTGTGGAATCGTTGGGATTGACCCGGGTGGGAATTGAGCCGAACGTAAACTTAAGCGAATCCGGGCCGGAGGTGTCCATGCCGGTGATGTGCAGCGTATCCGCGCCGGTGTTGTGGATTTTGTAAGTGACCGCGCGCGAGCCGTTGACGGCCACAACGCCAAAGTCCGTGCTGTCGGTTGTTGCGGTCGTGGTCTTGTTGTCGGCGATGTTCTGCCCATTGCCTTTGATGGCGATCTCCGGCTGTGGCGTCGGCGTTGTGCCGCTGACGTTTGCGCCGGAGGCCACCCAGTTGGAAGTGCCGCCGGTTGTCAGGGCAAAACCGTTCAGCGCGCCGTTGTTGCTACCCGCCCGATCCGTCAATATGTTGATCGCCGGGCTGTTGTTCGCTCCGCTCGGAATACCTTGATTAAAGTCGTAATAAGCCACCAGACCCGTTTGCGGCACAGTCAGTTCGTTGTTCATATTGGCCTGGATTTGGCAGCCGGTGCGGGCCACGTTCCAGATGCGCACTTCGTCTATACTTCCATTAAAATATTCATCACCGCCAGCCAAATTTGCGCCAAGTGAAGTAGTACTAGCCAAATCATTTATTGGCACAACAGCAACAGTGCCGTCGGCAATTCCGTTTACATAGAACGTTGCGCTTGCACCATCGGAACGCACCGCAACATGTATCCACTGATTAAGAGGCAGCACGGAATTGGCGGTAAAATTATTTACCCCCCAGTCCCAATTGGTTTGACTCATGCTAAATCCAAGTTTTTGCCCACCCGCATCACTACTTAATCCAAAAGCAAAATCAGACGTGTTGCCTGTGTTAGAACGCTCGATTATCGAAGACCAGGCCACGTAAGCATCCAATTTGATCCAGGCTTCTATCGTTATTGCGTCAAAGTGCTCTGCTAACGTAATAGATACACGATCATTCACCCCGTCAAAATCCAGGGCGTTTTGCGGGGCAAGCCCTGTCCCGCGTACGGCAAAGTTGTATATGCCCTCGTCGCAGTCGTCGCTGGCGATGATCACGGTGGCCGTGTCTGCGCCCGAAACGCCGCCGGGCGCGTAGGTCACGGTAAAGGCCGTGGAATCGTTGGGATTGACCCGGGTCGGAATCGCCCCGAAGGTGAACTTGAGCGAGTCCGGGCCGGAGGTGTCCATGCCGGAGATATGCAGCGTGTCCGTGCTGGGATTGTGGATTTTGTAAGTGACCGCGCGCGAGCCGTTGACGGCCACGCCGCCAAAGTCGGTGCTATCGGCGGACGAGGGGGTTGTTAGGCCGTCACCGATATTGGCGTTGTTACCTTTGACAACGATTTCCGGCGCAACAAAATTGTCCCCGCTGATATTCCAACTCTTAGGCGCGGTTGTTAACGTGGTTCGGGCGGGCAAGCCCAGACAGGAATACGTTCTACCCGTTGCGCCCAACGTTATGGCCGAAGGAACCGTTGGCAATGCCGCCCAACCAATCAAGGTGGAATCATAATTGGCGGCGCTCATCCCGCAATCGGTGAGCATATTGGTCATGTTGTTGACTTTGGTAATATTCCAAGAACCGATATTTTGATTAAATACAATGGCGCTATCCAACATATCGTGCGTACCAATCGTTGTAACGTTTGGGTTTTGCCCCATGTTTGCCCAATCTAACGGTTGACCGCCATTGTTATAACCCGTTGCCCATTGCAACATGCCGTTAAAATTCCATACTTTTGTTACATCCCAAGAACTAATGTCCTGATTAAACGCCGTTGCTCCGCTAAACGTATGGCCAAAATCAATTGTAGCTGTGCCGGTATTTTGGCCGATATTTGCCCAATCTAACGGCGCGCTACCGTTGTTAAACGACGTATTATCGGAAAACATAGCGTAAAAACCGTTGACTTTACTAACATTCCAATCGCTGATATCGTGGTTGAACGGGCAACCATTGGCGAACATAAAATTTAAATTAATGGTTACTACATTTGAACTTTGGCCCATCGTTGTCCAATTTAAAGGCACATTCCCATTGTTGTAGGAGGTCGCGCCGCTAAACATAAAATAAACAGAATTTACTTTGCTGATATCCCATGCGCTAATATCTTGATTAAACGCCGTTGCATCTCTAAACATCGATTCAAAGGTAATCGTGCTAACAGAAACGTCTTGGCCCATATTCGCCCAATCTAAGGCAACGCCGCCGTTGTTAAAAGAAGTTGCGCCCCTAAACATGCCGAAGAACGTATTTACTTTGCCAATATTCCACGAACTAATATCCTGATTAAATGCCGTTGCATTCATAAACATATTTCGCAAACTTGTAACGTTCGTTAAATTCGGCGTATCAGTCGCATTACAAATTAAATTTGAACAACCATTAAAAGCATTGTTCATCGAAGTCCACGCAATATCGCCCCACTGTTCGATAGTTATGAGCTTTAACTTATCGCCACCCCCATTGAAAAAGATGCTTGGAAAAGCGCCGTAAATTTTGACGGTATATGTATCCGCCGAAGCGTACGTGTGCGCTGTAACAGGCGCAGTGCCGGAAAAGTGTTGCAAAGCGCTCCCGTCACCCCAATCCACATCAAAGTCATAGCCCGACCCCGTCGTCGGGATTCGGATGGCCGTGCTGTCCGATACGCCGGCGTTGTCCGTTTTCCAGGTGGTGATGAAAGGGCTAAAGCCCGTCCCGCTCACGGCAAAGTCATACGTCCCTTCATCGCAGTCGTCGTTGAAGATGATGATTTTGGCCGTATCCGCCCCGGCCGTGCCGCCGGGCGCGTAGGTCACGGTAAAGGTCGTGGAGTCGTTCGGATTGACCCGGGTCTGGATCGCCCCGAAGGTGAACTTAAGCGAATCCGGGCCGGAGGTGTCCATGCCGGAGATGCGCAGCGTGTCCGCGCCGGTGTTGTGGATTTTGTAAGTGATCGTGCGCGAGCCGTTGACGGCCACGACGCCAAAATCAGTGCTGTCGGCAGCGGAGGGCGTGGTATCGCCGTCGGAAATATTTTGATTATTCCCTTTCACAGATATTTGCGGGCACAGTTTATAACGATAGACAACAAGCTTTGTTTGGCTGACTTTTGAAACCACCAGGTCGGGATAGGCATCATTATCAATATCCGTAACCAGAGATGCGCCGCCGCCGGCATAAAGCGCACTTTGAGCAAACGCAATATTTCCCGGACCTGAACTTGTATTACGCATCACTTTCACGCTGTTTGATGTCGTACCGTGAACAAGGATGTCGACTTTACCATCTCCATCCACATCACCAACCGATGAATAATAAGCGCTTTCACCCAATGGGAAATCAATTCTCGCCGCAAAACTGGTTGTGCCCGAAATTGTATTTGTATTTCTAAATACGGCCACATTATTACCGGTCGTCCCGCAACTTACAACAACATCCGGCAAACCGTCGTTATCAAAATCCGCCGCTGTCACCGCGTAAACGCTATTTACAGCAGTTGTTAATTGAATCTGTGAAGGAAACGACATCACCCCGGGTGTGCTGGCATTTTTGTGAACATCCACCACATTGCCACAATGATTTGTAATCAGAATATCCGGTTTATTATCGTTATTAACATCCGCAATGTCCATCATTGCCCCATTACAAAAACTTGCGGTTAAATCCGTTCTGGATGAAAAATCCGCCGCCGAGAGCGCGCCACCCGAATGATTGTTTTTAAATATTGAAACCCGGACACCGCCCTGGCTATTAATAATAATATCCATTTTTCCATCGCCATCCATATCGGCGATTTCGACATCATAAGCAAAATTGGGCGCCCCTACCGGAGTTGCTATTAATACCGGAGAACCGAATGTAAAGTCACCCGGCCCGGCGCTCAAATTTTCAAACATATACATTTTGGGATCAGCGGGTTTTGTGGCCAGGATATCCAGCTTCCCGTCCCCATTTAAATCTCCAACCGCCACACCAGCAAAGGCTACGGCCCCTATTGCCGAAGTCGTAAAAGAAGGAGCTCCGACAACCGAATTATTGTGAAACACGGTCAGCGTGCTTGACCCGCTATAGCAAACCACATCCATTTTACCGTCACCGTCAAAATCACCGCTGCCGATATCTGATGGGTTAGCAGCCGAGCCGGAGAATTCAACCGGGGATTCATAATTAAGAAACACACCATTATCAAATGTGACGGTGAAAAGTTGCTCAGCATCGTCGCCAAGATTGTTTGAACTGTTTACAAGCGTAATGTGACTCAACGAATTAGCGCCGACCGGCGCCTTTACCGTAATTTGGCTGCCGGGAACCACATTTGTGATATCGGCATTCGGCACTCGGATTCCGCCAAAGTAAATGATGTTGCTTGTTGCAACGGGATTGAAGTTTATCCCACTAATGGTCACGAGAGTGTTGACATGCCCGCTGGTCGGGGAAATCGCTAAAATTCTGGGCACGCCAAAAACACCAGCTCCGCGCACGGCAAAGTCATAAAACGGCTCGTCGCAATCGTCGCTGGGAATTTGGATAAAAGCCGTATCGCTCGCCGCCGCCGTCGGCTTGTAGGTGACCACAAAAGTGGCTGAGCCGCCCGCGGCAATCGCCCCGGCCGGGGTCAGCGGGCCGATGCTGAATTTGCTCGCCCCCGTCCCGGTCTTGTTGATGGCGGTGACGGTCAAATTGCCGCTGACATTGGCATTTTGGATGGTATAGGTCACTTTCAGCGAATCGCCGACCATCCGTGCGCCAAAGTCGGTGGAGTCGCCCGTCGTCGGGCTAAAATCGCCGTCGGCAATATTCGCGCCGTTGCCGGTCAGGTTGATCTCCGGTTTGGCGGCCGGGGTCACTTCGTCCGCGCCGATGGACGGCTGGAGGGGATGGCGATTGTTGCTGTCGTAGTCGGTTATAATGCCGCTCATCGGCACGCCCACGCCCAGGGCCGCCGTGCTTGTATGCAAGTCGGCCGTGCTGGAGTCGGCAAAAGCAACATCGAGGTTGATCGAGCAATTGTCCTGACCCATGACGCTCTTCCAGGTGGCAAAGGTTCTGCCCCCGGCGGCCTGGCCAAGCTCCACCGGATTCGCGCTAAACAGCGCATTAAAATTACTGATCAGCTTGCCAAGCGTATCGGTGGAGACGGCAAAATGGGATCCGGATCCGCCGTCGCGCTTATTGATGATAATATTATTGTAAAGCGTGTCCGCTCCGGAAATCGGCTTCAAACTTCGCATCAGGGCCATCGAAGGCTGAGACCCGGAGCTGACCGTCCCGCCGAGATAGATGCTGTTATAAAAGGCGTTCACATTACCGGACGAGCTCTTTTTAATGCCGTATACGGTATAATCGCCCGGCTCGTTGCCGCCGATACTGATCATATTATTAAACAGGCTCGCCCCGCTGCCGCTGCTAAGGTCAATCCCCAGGATATCCCCGCCCGGATTCGACGACGCCATCCGCAGATCATAAATCCGGTTGCGGCTGATTTCGTTGGTTAGGCTGTTGCCGCCGCTAAATAAGATGCCGCGGGTAAAAACAAGGGCGCTGAGATGATTTTGACGGAGATTATAGACGGTATTCTGACGGACAATCTGACCGGCGGTCGTATTGCCTAGAAAAATTCCATAGACCGAACCTTCGCTTGAGTCGCTTAAGGCATAAATTGTATTGCTCGTTATGGTAACGAGCGGGCCGTTGCTGTTCTGATAGAGCCCGAATACGCCGCTGCCGCTCGCGCTGGAGTATGTGACTAAGTCATGAACGGTGTTATTGCTCATGATAATGTTACTGGCATTCGCCAGTGTGCTATGAACTCCCCAAAAGCTTAAAAGCGTCACACCGGCCGGATTGCTGACATTGGCGATCGTATTGCCGTTAATCATATAATCGGCCGGGCCATTCCTCAGTCGAATCCCAAAAAAATTGCCGGGGCCGCTCGACCAGGTGACGTTCTGAATCGTATTGTTCTGCGCGACACTCGGCGACCCGCCGGAGGCCGGGCCAAGGTCAATACCGGTAAAGTCGCCGCCCGATTTGCTCCACATCCCGCCGGCGTTGGGGGCATTTCCGCCGATAAAGTTATTGCTGATCAAATGGCCGGTTCCGGTATTGATATAAACACCGGCCTGCGCGCTGCCGGATGACCCCGGACTATAAATGCTGTTGCCGGTAACGATCAACCGACCGCCGTTGGCGCTGTGATAAACGCCATACTGGGTGAAATTAAACAGGCGGCAATTACTGACGGTTACACTATCGTTAGTTGCGCCGGCGGTTCCGGCAATATAGATCAACGTCGGCGGAACCGCGCCCGTCGAGTCGATATAACAATTATCAAAGGTAATCTGATCGTTGCCGTCCGCCCCGGCCGATGTGTCGCCGCCGATTACGATGACGCCGCTGGCGGCCACATTCCGCGCGCCTTCTACATAGCAGTAGCGCACGGTATCGCGGTCGGCGTTATTCCGAAAAGCGATGGTCGGGCTTGCTGTGCTGGTATCACGCAGCGCCAGGTACATGCCGCTGCCACCAAAGCGTCCGTCAAAGGTGACATTGTCCGCGCCGTTTAAGACGATCAGCGTATCGGCAGCGGTCATGGAAATGGTGCGCAACGCCGCCGAACCGGGCACGATAGTGACCGCGCTATAATTGGGCGATGAGCCGTTGCTGGCGTTTAATGTCGCCGTGGCCGTTTCGGTCGTGTTGTCGTGCACCGTGACCGTGACCGCGCCCTGATGCGTTCCGGCGTTGATGGCGTCGAAGGCGGCTTTGAGGGTGCTGTAGCCGGTCGGCCCGACCGTCGCGGCGGTGGCCGTGACAAAAACAGGGGCCATCAACCGCTCGTACGCGCCCAAATCCACCGTCGTATTCTGGATGCGGGCATTCCCGGCCAAATCCAGCGCAACGCCGCTGATGTCGGCATTGTTGCCATAGTTGATGGCCGGAGACGACGGCAGCAAGGTGTAATTATTCCCGCCGGGATTGGTAAAGAGCGGGTCCTGGCTAAACAGCATGTTGCCGCCGCAGGTCACGCCGGACGGGCAGGAGCCGGATTGAATCAGGCTATAGTTGATATCAATATTGCCGCCGTTTTCAAAAAGATCGCCGGAGGCATTGTTCCAGACAATGCTATTGCGCAGCGTTAGTAACGGCGTGCTATTGGCCACGCAGGCCGGTGAGCCGGTATTGGCGATGATCGTACAATTGATTAATGTGGCGCTGCCACCCCAGGCTAAGACCGCGCTGCCGCCATTGGTTCCGGCGCTATTGCCGAAAAATAGACAGTTTTTTAAGGTAATGGCATTATTATCGGCATAAGCGCCACCGCCTGAAGCCGCGATGTTATTCTTAAAGATACAATCCTGGACTGCGGTTGTCCCGCGGTTATACATCCCCCCGCCCTGACCTTCATTATTGTCAAAGGTACACTTTTGAAAGAAAGACGTGGTGGCGTCGGCCAGATAACAGGCCCCGCCGGTAGTGGATTTGTTGTAAGTCAAAAGGCAATTGCGAATTTGGGGACTTGAACCGGTGTTATCTACACGTAAACCGGCGCCTTCATTGTTCGTTGCGCCGCCGTTCGCAAAGCCGCCTTTAATGATAAAGCCGTCCAAAACGGTGGAACTGTTGACACCGATGGCCCTGACCACGTGGTAGCTGTTTTCGCTATTGTTGGCAAAGCCGCTGTCGTTCCCGCTTAAGTCGCCACTCAAAATCGTCTGGTTGGTCACCAGCGTCGTGTCGCGCTGGCCGAGCAGAGTTTCCGTCCCGGCAAAACCGCCGTAGACGCGTACGCCGCTCTTCAGGACAAAGGACGAATCGCGCGAGGAGGCGTGCGGCTTGTAAGTCCCGGCGGCAACCCAAATCGTATCGCCGCCGGAGGCCGCGGTGAGGGCGGACTTCAAGTCGGTAAAGGCGTTGCTCCAGGAGACGCCGTTATTGGCTCCGGCCGCATCGTCGTTGACATAGTAGCGGGTTAAATTCAGCGTGGTCAAGCTGCGTGTCTCGCCATAAGCCGTATCCGTTCCGGCAATGGCGTAGGCGCGGACAAAGTAGGCCGTACCGGCGCTCAAACCGGTCAGCGTGTCCGGATATGACCCGGTCGTAAATGTGCCGCTGCGAATGGTTTTACTGTCTGACAAATCCGGGCAGGCCGTCGTGCTCCAGCAAATACCGCGTTGGGTGACATTGGCGTAATTGCCGACGGAAAAAATGCCCTGCCCGCTGATAGCCGAAGTTTCGCCGATGTTGGTGATCGCGGCAGTGGACAAAATCGGCGCGCCGGGATTTCCGGTATAAACCCAGTTGGAACTCGAGCCGCTGCGGGCAAAACCGGTCAATACGCCGGTGCGACAACTCGGCCCGTCGTCAATCAACTCCGCCGGAAAGGAAGTATTGTCTAGCCCGGCATTGCCCTGATCGAAGCGGTAATAGGCCAGCAGGCCGGACTCGTTGCCGGTCAGATAGCTGTTTATGCCGGCTTGAATATTGGCCTGAGTGCGCACAATATTCCAAATGCGCACTTCGTCAATCTGACCGTCAAAGGCGTCCGCCGCAACATTCCAGGGCGTCGTGCCGATATACAAATCGCTGCTGCCCTGATAATCCGCGCCGGCCACGTCTTGCGCGGCCAACAGCCCATCGCGGTAGATAATCCGGTCGTTTGTCGTGGCATTGTACGTGCAGGCCCAATGATGCCAGTTGTTGTCGCTGTAGCTGACATTGGCATTGAGATCGTTGTTTTGGAAGGCAAACGCAAAGCGATTATCCGGACTTTGGCGAAAGCCGATATGCAGGGCGTTGTTATCCGAACTGCTGCCTTGTCCGATGACCATATCCACGTTGGCGGACGGATCGCGCTTAGCCCAAAACTCAATCGTGAAAGACTGATTGGCCAGGGCAAAACCGGGCGTGACCGTGACATAATCGCCCGAACCGTCAAAATCCAGGGCGTTGCCCAACGGGAGACTGTTGAGCGTCGTAAAACTCCGCGTCTCGCCGTAGGTCGTATCGCTGGCGTTGATGGCAAAGGCGCGGACGTAATAGGTCGCGCCGGGCGTCAGACCCGTCAAGTTGGACGTAAAGCTGTTGATGCCGAAAGAACCTGC
The DNA here is from genome assembly GCA_964404765.1 of uncultured Gemmatimonadota bacterium. Classification (GTDB taxonomy): domain Bacteria; phylum 4572-55; class 4572-55; order 4572-55; family 4572-55; genus CAYOLL01. Next base: position 9,852 of record CAYOLL010000026.1, read on the forward strand.
TTCCATCAAGTTGGTATTAGCCAACGTTGGGCAATTAGACGTGTTATAACAGACGCCGCGTTTACTGGCATTGCCCGCGCCGATGGCAAGGATAGCGCCGCCGCCGGAAGCCGTCGTAGTCGTAATGCTGGTGATCGCTGCGGTCGTCACGCTGGGCGCGGCGTTTGTGCCGGAAGCCACCCAATTGGAAGTTGAACCGGTGCGGGTAAAACCGGACAAGGCCCCGTTTAGACAGTTCGGGCCGCGATCAACCAACTCGACGGGATACGACGTGTTGGTCCCGCCGGCCGTGCCCTGATCGAAGCGGTAATAGGCGACTAAGCCGGACTCGTTGCCGGTCAGATAGTTGTGCATATTGGCCTGGATTTGGGCCTGGGTGCGCTGGCCGTTCCAGAAACGAACCTCGTCAATTTGACCGTCAAACATCTCAGTGTTAGAAAGATCGGACAGCGCGCCTATCCAAAAAGAGGAGTTTACGGTATTGGCAGAACCGCCGCCACTAACTGTTCCGATAAAATTGCCATTCACATAAAATGTAGCGGCATTCGCGCCATTAAAATAAACAGCCAAATGATACCATAGGCCATTAGAAAATGTGTATGGTTGATCGAGATCGGAAACCGTGTACGTCGTAAATCGGATCATATCCGCTGCCACAGCCAGGCCATAGCCTCCGGTGGATGGCTCGTCCGATTTGCTCAAAATACGAGAAAAAGCGACTGAAGATATAGGAAGATTGTCGGCCTTGAACCAAACTTCCAACGTGAAATTGTTGGCCAGGTTAAGCGCGTTGTTTGGTTGGGGAATTTCCACAAAATCATTCGACCCGTCAAAATCCAGGGCATTGCCCAGCGGCGGGGTCATCATATCATCGCCCTCGCCGGCGGTAAAATCGCCAAAGCTTGTGACCGTGCCGCTAAAGGTATGCGGTCCCACATTGACTGGATTCAATCGCGTCCAGAGGGAACTGGCGTAATGCCCGCCGTAGAGATTGCCTTCCGTGCCGTTGATGTCGCCATTAACATACGTGGCGGTCACCGTGCAGGTAATGTTGCTGACGGCATTGGTGGTCACGGTCCAATAGCGGTTCAAATAATCGGTTGAAGACGTGTTGTTGGGATGTTTGATGTTTTTGAGCCGCACAGCCATGTAGGCGTTGGCCCCAACCGTGGGCGAAGGACTGAAGTTGAGAGTGATCGGCGAGTAATTCCCGGCCTGATCGCCCACATAAAAATCATAAGGAAGGCCATTGGTAATAAAGTTTCTTTCCCAGCGAAATTCGCCCGTACTGTCAACGGCGACATAGCTGCCCGGAATATTGCTGTAGGAAATCAAGGGCGACATGGTTAACCGATGCGGGCCCAGGGCCAACCAGCCATTGTTCAGATTCAACGAGTTGGTGATGCGCAGCGAATCGGCCAGCGCCGCATTGCGGGTGGCGTCACTTACCAACAACATTCTAAAAGTCCCGGCGATATAATGCCGTAAATTGCCGCCGGTCAAGATAATGCCGCCGTTTGTCTCCACTCCATAACCAAAGACGTTGCCGTTGATATTGACATTACTGCTCAAATCCGGCGTGGCTCCCGGCCCAATGATCAAATGGTTGACGGTTTGTAAACCGCCGGTCGCCGCTTGATTGGTTTGACTGGTTATTCCGGCGTTGCTGCTGGGCAATCCGTCCGGCCAGCCGTTGCTCCAGTTGCCGTCGTTCGTCCAGGCTGTGCTGACTGCGCCGGTCCAGGTGGTAAACGCGCCGGAGCCAACCCAATTAGGCCCTGGCCCGCCATTCAGCGTGCCGTTATTGGCGTTGGATGTCAAATCCGTCAGCGTGGTGCCGGATGATTGGTTAAAGCGATAATAGGCGACGAGTCCGGACGAGCCGGCATCAACCGTTTGGCACATATTCTGGCGGATTTGATCGGCGCTGCGGGCCGTGTTCCAGATGCGGATTTCGTCAATCTGACCGCTAAGATAGGTTGTTACCGCCCCGGAACGAAAGCCGATATTCAAATCATTCGTGGTCGTCGTCGCGCCCGGTGTGCCCGTCCAGCCCACGGTGCTTTTTAAGACGCCGTCCAAATAAAGCCGGCCGCCGGAATTATCCACCACAAAAGCGCCGTGATGCCAGCTATTATCCAGATAGGGCGCAGAAGGCGTGGACACCGAAACATTGTTTCCGAGACTTGCGTAATATTGCGCGTTGATTAGACCGCTGGCATCACAGCACGAAATGATATCCCAGCCGTTATTCGAGGCGTTAAGATATTTGCTGATATGAACGCCGTTCACGTCCGATGATTTAAACCACCACTCCACGGTGATCGGCAGCGTATTCATCGAGGCGTTGTGCGGCACGGAGACGTAATCATCCGTTCCATCAAAGCTGAGCGCGTTTTCCGGCAGGGAGACGGCGCGGGCCAGGGCAAAATCGGAAGTAGATGATGCCGTGTTAACATTGTTGCGCTTGCCTACCGTGCTCCCGGCGTTGACATGCGCGCCTTTCAGCGTCCACGAAGTCAGATTGCTTTCCCGTTCCACAACGCGCGTATCCGGATTGACCGTATAGCTGGTGAAGCCTTGCCCGTCCAGATTCAAGTTATAATCCGTGCTGCTGTGGCTGTTGGCTCGCGTAAATTGCCAAAAACCTTCGCTAAAGGTGTCGTCAATACTCAAGCTGTTTTCGCTGAGCGGCAGGCCGTTCGTGCCGGGATCGGACGCCACAAACTCGGCTTGCAGCGTGCCGTTGTTGAGTTGATTAAAAGTCACCTGGGCCAGACGACCGTTGGCCGCCGTGCCGACCGGAAAGATGTAGGCAAAACCGGTTGTGTTCACCCAGCGTTTGAACTTGCCGAGGATCGCCCCGGACGTATGGACCAGTGTTCCCGGCGCGCCGGCGGACAGACCGAGCGTCAGCGTATTTGTCTGGGCGTTGATCGTGCCGTTTTGCAATTGCAGGGTATCCCCTACGGTATAGTTGCCGTTCAACAGCAGTTCACCGCCGCTTTTGTTGACGGTCAAGCGACTAAAGCCTGTTGCCGGGCCCAGCGTCTGAAAACCCGCGCCGTTAAACGTGACCAGATTGCCGCTTGTGGTGGCCTGCAGCAGGCCGAAGGCTGACGCGAACACATCGCCGCCGATAGTCAATCTGCCGCCGCTCAAGTTGCGCCACTGCGGACTGGTATCCGCGCCGGACAGATTGCCGGAAATCGTGACCGTTGTATTATTTTTCACGGTCGAAGAACCCGCGCCGAGGGTCACCGCGCTAAAACTGAACGTGCTACCGGTGGCCAACGAGTCCGTGCCGGTAAAAGTGACCGCCCCGGCATTGAAAGTCCCGCTATTGGTCAAGATGCTATTGTTAAAAACCAGATTGCTCGCCGTCGTCACCGCAGTGGAAGTCCAGACCGAGCCCGCGGCGATATTGACCGGGCCGTTAAACTGGTTGACACCCGCGCCGGTCGTATCGGCAAAGTCGCCGTTGCTATTTAGGGTTGTCGTGCCGCTTACGGTCAGGTTAAAGCTTAGCGGATCAAAAGTGGCGTTGCCGACCACATCAAGATTGCCGTTAACGACGGCGTTGGCTTGCAAAGTTCGTCTTGGAGCGGAGCCATCGTTGAAGGCGGTTGCTTGCAGATTATAGTAAGTTCCGCCGGCCACCGGCTGTGGGGCTGTGCGCTCGTACGACATCCAATTGCCGGTAGCGGTTAGACTCAGGGTTGGCTGCGGCAGACTACTACCACGATAGGCAAAAAAGGCATTAGCGGCATTCACCCAGGTGCCAGTGCCGGTCAGATTGGCAAAAACCCGCACGTAATTGGTATTTTGATTCGTGACAGTGACGCCGCCGTTGATTGCCGTGGCGTCGTTACTGGTGCCGAACTGAACGGTTTGTCCGTCCAAAATAGTCACATTAGCGCCAAATGTAACACCGCCGCCGAAATCCATCGCCTGTGTCGGTGTCAATGTTTGTGAATTCGTCTGGAAGAGGGTTGTTGCCCCGGTGCCGGTGCTGAATGTCCCGGCATTGACAATGCCGCCGGCAAACTGCTGCGGCGAGAAGACCGGGGTAAACGCCCCGCCGGAATTGACCCGCACTAAGCCATTGTAGGTGTCGGTTCCGCCGGCAGTGTCATCCATGAGTACGCCGTAGATGTCGGTCACGCCATTATTGACAAAGTTCGACCCCTGAATCATCAAACTATCGCCGGCTTCAATGCGCAATCCGGAGATGGTCGGCGCAGTATCCACAATGACGTTATGCGCAATCACGACACTATCGCCAAACACCGGCGCGCTCCCGCCCCAGGTAGCGCCTGTACTCCAGTTGCCGGGGGCAATTGTTGTTTTTGTGTTGGCCTGGCCGAATGCCGGTATTAGCATAAAGATAGCTAAAAGGATCAAAAAATGATAGCGCATGGATTTGCTCCTCCATTTAGGTGATAATTCAATGTAGTTCTGTGGTTGATGAATAGTTCAAGCCAGGAACATAAAGCCTGATAAAGGTGAAAATACTGAGAACTTTGCAACGCTAAGGAATGAGATTTAAACAACTTCCAGATTTGCTGTCATTGCGAACAGTTTCACCGTGAAGCAATCCCGTAATTGTGCTTCTAACAACGAGATTGCTTTGCAAAAAGCGCTCGCAATGACATGTTGGGTTTTTTAAATATGGAAGTTATTTAAACGGCATTCCTAAACATGCCATGCAATACGAAACAGTGAAATGTCATTCCGAAGGGATGTTTTTGAAATACAGCGATGGCACTGTTTTCAGATAGGATTCCTTCAGAATGGTATTACCTTTAGCGTATCATTTGTAGACTGCCGCCCGGAATGCGTCCATATTCGACCGAATCGCCAATGTGCCTAACGATAAAAATACCAAAGCCATGATGATCAGCGCCCACTCGCCCATCGTCGGCACAACCGCAGCGCTCGAGAGGGCCAAACCGTAGCTGATACCGCTGACGCTGAACCAACCCAGACTTTCCGACCAGGCAAAGCCGCTAAACGTCCCGGCGGCGCGGGTGGACGAGATGGTTACCTGACTGTGCGCCGGATCGAAGTTGACCCAGCCCGCATTCTCGCTCCAGGCATAGCCGGACAGGCTGCCGCCGCTGTTGTTGACGCCCAGTTTGTGCTATTGGTGTTGGTGTAGGTGTGACTGCCGCCGCCGGAATAGCTGCCCAGCTTAATCCAGCCGATGTTTTCCGCCCAGGCGTAGCCTTCCACATGGTCGGCATAGACGGTCACCCCGTCGTGGGTGGAGTTAAAGTTGAGCCAGCCGGCGTTTTCGCTCCACGCAAAGTTGTTGGCCGGATCGATCGGGGTCTGGGCAGAGGCCAACGCGGCAATGAGCAATCCAAGCAAACAGACAAGTATACTAAGTGTGAATCGCATATTAAAGCTCCTTTATTTTCATGCGGCAAGACTCTGGCTTGTAAAAAGCCGGATTCACTTGCCGCCAACTGCTTTTTGATTTGATGGCGAAAAGAAGTCTCGCAAGATCAACAGGCGTGTTAGTAGGGACCGGCTTTAGCCGTCAAAACCGCATGGGCGACGGCTAATCTGGGTATTACGAATCGCCATAGATTCTATTGCCCACCGCGCATAGGCCACAAATAATAATTGCCTGTCTTGTCGTTCGCATATAAAAAGCCGCCGTTGAAACTCACGACCCAGGCGTTGGTCGAGCCGCTGATGAAAGTAGACGACGACCAATAGTCGGCTGATTGCACGCCGGTAAAGGGATTCCCTGCTGTCCACTGTGCCGTCCCGGCCGTGTTGGACAAGGCCGGGCTAAAAAATTGATAATCAATCAGGCTTTGCAATTCTTGCACGTTGGGCAGCCGCCAGTCGCCAGCAACCGAACCGTCGGTTAAGCCATAATTGCCGTTGGCTAATATGGCGCAACTATCCAGCGCCGCCCCCCAGTTTTCAGTGCTAAAGGGATTGGCGTTTTTTAGCCAGATTAGCCCGGTCAGGTTGTCCGTCACCGTGCCATTGCCGTTGTCGGTAAAGCGGGGGTTGGGCCAAGCCACGCCGCGTTCCAGGTCGCCGTCATCGCGGGTAACGTAAGAAGTAGTCTGGCCGGTTTTGGCCGTCGGCGCGGGGTAAGCCGTTCCTGTCCGAAATCCCCATTGGCCGCCGGTCAAACCCCAAAAGGTCTTGCCGCTGGCCACATTGGCGGTGGTAGCGCCGTTGGCATTATCCAATGTCGGGGCTATGCCCATCACCTGATCTAAGGTGCGCATAGTGGAACCAGGTCCTGCGCCCGGTTGCTGGAATGGTGAGGTGCGTTTAATTCCGACTGCACCGCTATTCAGACGGTTATAAATATCCTCGATGGTATACATGGCGCTGGCCGCGTTATCCGGCACTGCCGGCGAGTCAATATTGCCCGCCCATCCAGTTGTCGATAGACACATCAGGATGATGACTAAAGTTGCTGCGTGTTGCTTCATGAAAATTTCTCCTTTTTTAGATAAATTACATGCCTCAACTCAGATTTACAAAACGAATCGGGCCGGGTTTGGTGATAATTTTATGCTGAACCAACCACTTGTCAATTGCCTGATAGATGTTAACTATGTTCGCGGTTGTATATCCATGCGTGTGCATCCACTCTTCAAACGGGCGTTCCCCGGCCATGATGCGTTCAAGCGTATCTTTTATATCGGCAACTCCAATACCCGGAACTTCAAGTGAATCAAAGCCTGCCGATGGAATAATACCGGATATGGTCAAATCAAGAAGCGCCGGCCGGTTCTCCTTCATCAATTGATCAAGCAAATCAAGCACGGCGGCTTTATGCTCCGGAGAAAAGCGCCGCATGTCCATTTGACGATCCAAATGCTCGCGAACCCGCGCTATGCCACCATGACCCAACCAACTTCTTAGATCATCCGCTGAACTGCCCACTGACCTAAACCGGTCATTTTTTAAGACTTCCAGAGTATATTCGAAACAACTCCGAAAGAATTCACGCCAATTAGGTCGTTCCAAATTTTCGATTAAGGCCATAGTTTTCTCCGTGCTTTCATCCTGACCCCGCAAACGGTTTTCTTACAAATAGCCTATCAATGCCGTGTTAAAAAACGCATCATGCAAAATCTCCTGTTCTTAAGGAATTAGCATAATATAAGTTGCGGACAAACTTTTTGGAATTCAAAAATTTGGAACTTAATCCGAATTTTTGGGCTTTTGCACTCTGATAATCCTATTTTACCGCAAACTTGAACGGAGGCTTTATGCTAATTCAAACGGCGCCAGACATCAAAAGCTCGGAAATCACCCCAAAGGAAATCTATCTTCAACGTCGCGAGTTTATCAAAATGACGGCGGCGGCAATCGGCGCGGCCTCACTCGGCGCGGAACTGACACTGCCGGAGCCTGCCCGGGCCGAAGGCGTCAAACTGGCTAATGTCCAAAAATCCGCCTATAAAGTCGATGAAGAACTTACCGACTACAAATCCGCCACGCAATATAATAATTTTTATGAATTTGGCACGGACAAAGAATCGCCGGCGGAACTGGCCGGGACATTAAAGCCGCGCCCGTGGACCGTAACCGTCGGCGGCGAGGCGGCAAAAACCGGCGCATTTGACCTAGATGTTTTGTTGAAAGGTCAAACGCTGGAAGAGCGCGTCTATCGGCATCGCTGCGTCGAGGCCTGGTCGATGGTTATTCCCTGGGTCGGCTTTTCGTTGGGCGCTTTTTTAAAGCAGTTTGAGCCGAATGCTGACGCGAAATATGTGGAGTTTAAAACGCTGCAGGATGCGAAACAAATGCCCGGCCAAAAGACCGGCGTTCTGGAATGGCCCTACCGCGAGGGCTTGCGGCTGGACGAGGCCATGCATCCTCTGGCTATTTTGGCGGTTGGGCTGTATGGCGAAGTCCTGCCGAATCAAAACGGCGCGCCGTTACGCCTAATCGTCCCCTGGAAATACGGCTTTAAGGGCATCAAGTCGATAGTGACCATCAATTTCACGCGGGAAATGCCCAAAACCTCCTGGAATATGCAAGCGGCCAATGAGTACGGCTTCTACGCCAACGTCAACCCGGAGGTCGATCATCCACGCTGGAGTCAGGCTAAGGAGCGCAAAATCGGCGACTTTTTCAAGCGCAAAACGCTGATGTTTAATGGCTATGCCGATCAGGTGGCGTCTTTATACAGCGGGTTGGATTTAAAGAAGTGGTTTTAGGCGAATTCATCAGATGCGTCGATCATTTCGATGGCATCTCTTCTCACAAAGAGCCTCTACATCGTCATGGCGTAGAGGCTTTTTTGTCATTACAAAATCAGTATGAATTGCTTAAAAATAAGTACTGCATTATATTGGTAACAAAGATATGTTTGTTTTTAAACGCTATTAATGGGCATGATATCGGCCCGCCAATCTTCTTTCAGTTTACACTTTTCGAGTTGGAGTGAGGGCGTTTTGGAGTCATGAGGGCTTGCAAATCCAACACCCCGGCGCAAAGTGTTTCCCAAAAATCTGCACTTTTGAAAAACGCCAAAAAGCGGATATGCTTCGCGGAGAAATTTTTGCATGAGAACAACTTTCTGGTTCTGCCTGATCTTAAGCTGCATCGCGATCAACGCCCCGGCTGATCCGCCTAATTGGACGATAACGCCGAGCAATTTTCAGAATTCCGCCACCGTGACCGGCAGGTTGTTTGTCAACGGAGTAGCCGATAATAACAGCGCCGGCAAGGTGGCGGCTTTTGTAAACGGCGATATCCGCGGCGTTACCGGGACCACATCCGTTAGCGACAATATGTTCTATTTTTTGCTGGTTTATTCTAATGTCAGCAGCGGCGAGACCGTTACTTTTAAAGCCTATGTGGCCGGCGAGGATCGGGTCATCGATTTGCCGGAAACAGTGCCGTTTGTAAATGGCGGCGGTACTGGTGATCCGACCAATCCTTTTATCTGGCACGGCGTGATCGTCCATCCGCCGACGGACATTAGCCTGAACAATAACACGGTCGATGAAAATGTGGCGATCGGCACGACCATCGGCGCGTTTAGCGCGACCGACCCGGACGCGGGCGATACCCATTCTTATTCGTTGGTCTCCGGCGCGGGCGGGACGGACAATGCCGCGTTTTCCATCAGCGGCAGCAGCCTGCAAACGGCGGCGGCGCTTGATTTTGAGACAAAAAACAGCTACGGCATTCGCGTTCAGGCGACCGACAGCGGCGGCGGCGCGTTCCAGAAGCAATTTACAATTTCAGTCAATGACGTGCTGGAAATAACGCTGAATGCCGATTTTTCGGCTAACCCTCGCAGCGGTAATGCGCCGCTGGCCGTCACTTTTACCGACATCTCGACGGCTGTCAATACGACAATTACCAATTGGGTTTGGGATTTTAATAACGATGGAACAACCGACGCCACCGGCCCCGGCCCACATAATTTTACCTACCTGAACGTCGGAACTTACACGGCCAAATTGACCGTTAACGACAGCCAAAACCGCAGCGATGTCGAGACCAAAAGCGGCTATATTTCGGTCGCGCCGACGCCGGCGGTAACGGCTGATTTTTCGGCCACGCCCCACAGCGGCAATACGCCCCTGACGGTTACTTTTACCGATCAATCTACCACGATCAATACCACCATCAATAGCTGGCAATGGGATTTCGACAATAACGGCGTGACCGACGCCACCGGCAAAGGCCCGCACAACTTCACCTATACGACCGACGGCGTTTATACCGTCAAGTTGGCGGTTAGCGACGGCGCGCGCAGTGATGTCGAAACCAAAGCCGATTATATTTCCGCCAACCCGACTCCAATTGTCAGCGCCGATTTTTCGGCCACACCATTGAGCGGCGCCGTCCCGCTGTTAGTCACCTTCACCAACCTGTCCAGCGCGTCCAACACGAGCATTTCCAGTTGGCAATGGGACTTTGATAATAACGGCGTGGTTGACGCAACCGGAGCTGGAACACATCAATTTACCTACAGCGCAGTGGGCTCTTATTCGGTTAAGCTGACGGTTTCCAACGGCACGGGCGTAACCGATATCGAGCTCAAAAGCAGCTACATCGGCGTCATTCCGGCGCCGTCGGTTACCGCCGATTTTTTTGCCGCGCCCACGAGCGGATTTGTCCCGCTGACCGTCACTTTTTTTGATCAATCTTCTACCTTTAACACAACCATCACCTCCTGGCAATGGGACTTTGACAGCAATGGCGTGATTGATGCCACCGGCTTCGATACAAAAAGCTTCACCTATCCGCAAGTCGGTTCTTACACGGTGACATTGATCGTTTCCGACAGTCAGGGCCGTACGGATACTGAAGTAAAAAGTAACTACATTACTGTGGAACCTGAACCGATTGTCACGGCCAACTTTTCAGCCACGCCTTTAAGCGGCATTGCGCCCCTGCGCGTCACATTCACCAATCTTTCAACGGCGACGGGCTCGACGATTACGACCTGGCAGTGGGACTTTGACAACAACGGCGTGACCGACGCCACCGGGCGCGGCCCGCACACTTTTACCTACAGCAATGCCGATACCTACACCGTCAAGCTGACGGTGCAGGATAACGGCGGACGCACGGATGCCGAAATCAAAAACGATTACATTCAGGTTCGGCCAAAACCGGTTGTGGACGCCAATTTCAGCGGATCACCTTTGACCGGTTTTGCGCCTTTGAGCGTGACGTTTACCGATCAATCCACGGCGGCGAACACCGCGCTAACCAGCTGGCAATGGGACTTTGACAACAACGGCGTGACAGACGCAACCGGTCGTGGGCCGCATACCCATGTCTACCCGCAGGCGGGCTCGTTTGCCGTAAAGTTGATTGCCGGTGATGGTCAGACCGCCAGCGATACGACGCTCAAAGCCAACTACATCACCGTCCAGCCTGCGCCGACGGTGAGAGCAAATTTTTCAGTCACCCCAACCACCGGTTTTGCGCCGCTGCAAGTCACCTTTCGCGATCTTTCGACAGCAACGGGCACGACCCTTACCAGTTGGCGCTGGGATTTCGATAACAACGGCGTGACCGATACGACCGGAATCGGGCCGCATCTCTTTACGTACGCCAATCCCGGTATCTACACGGTTCGCCTGATTGTGTCGAACGGCGTGATTGCCGACACGCTGACCCGATCTAACGCCGTGACTGTTTCCGGCTTGACGGCCGATTTTTCCGCCACGCCGCGCACGGGTTATGCGCCGCTGAGCGTGACGTTTACCGATCAATCCGTGGCGGTCAATACGACCATCACCACCCAGAGTTGGGATTTTGACGATGACGGGCAGATTGACGCGACAACAATCGGGCCGCACACCTTTGTTTACGCGGCGCCGGGGACGTATTCGGCGCGATTGATCGTGTCCACCGCCACGCAGATCGATATCGAGCTCAAACGCGATTGGATTGTCGTTCGTGAGCCGCCGGTTATTGCGCCGGATTTTACAGCGTCGCCGGATTATGGCCTGGCCCCGCTGATCGTCCGCTTCAGCGACGCCTCCGTGCCCGTGGACGCGGCCAAAAGCTGGCAGTGGGATTTTGATGGCGACGGCGTGACAGACGCGACCGGGGCAGGTCCGCATACACATACGTTTACGCAATTCGGCGCTTATTCGCCCAAACTGACGGTCTCCAACGGGTTGCAAACTTTTGCGCGGCAAAAGGCCGGCGCGGTTATTATCGGCGCGCGCTGGGGCGACCTGAACGGCGACGGCGCGGTGAACATGCAGGATGTGATCAAGCTGGTGGAGGCGATTGTCCGGCCGTAGAAATGACATTTCTTCAAGAAATGTCATTTCTGAGTTCAATACCCCTGAATAATTCACCAGGTAAAGCAAACCTTGCGAAGGTTATACTTGGCGTGGAAGTCAATATCTTCAAGATTGCCGGCAGTTTGCAATGTGAACCTTCGCAAGGTTACCCTGATAGAAAGAAGGACATAAAAAATGACCCGCGAAGAAGGCAAAGCCAAAATCGAACAGCTTGTGACAGATTTTGCCCGCAACGAAGTCCAATATCTCAGCAAAAATTTCAATGAAACCGAAGCTCGCATCCGTTTTATTGACCCCATGCTCAGCGCGTTGGGTTGGGAATTGGAGCAGACCGGGCAATCCAAAGAATATTGGGACGTACACCGCGAATATTCCCTGCGCGGCGAACGGCCTGATTACGCCTTTCGGGTTAATCGCGAAGTCAAATTCTTTGTGGAGGCCAAAGCCCCGCACGTTCGCTTGACTGAAAAAAGCCCGGTCTTTCAGGCCAAAAGCTACGCCTTTTCCTTTCGTAAAGCGCCCATCGTTATTTTAACCGACTTTGAAGAATTCCGTGTTTTTAACGCGCTGCAGCGACCCGACCCGGATAATCCGCTGCAAGGCTTGCTCAAGCCGTTCGATCTGAAGTATACGGACTATGTCAAAAAATGGGATACGCTTTACAACACGTTTTCCAAAGAAGCGGTCTACGCCGGAAAATTAGACGAACTGGCCAAAACCCTGACCCGCACCACCAAAAAGTTAGATGAAGAGTTTCTGTCCGACATTATCGGCTGGCGCGAAACCCTGGCCAGAAACATGGCCGTGCGCAATCCCGACCTGAGTGTGGACGATTTGAATGAAGCCATACAGCGTATCCTCGACCGGCTTATTTTTATCCGCAATCTGGAAGACCGCAAAATTGAAGCCGATGACACTTTGTTGAATGCCACCCAACTGAAGGAAAATATCTATGCCGGTTTGATCCCCATCTTCAGCCGGCTCAACGGCGAATACAACGGCTTGCTGTTTAAGAGCCACTTCAGCGAAAAACTGCTGGTGGATGACGCCGTTATCAACAAGATCATCGTCGAACTCAGCCCGAAGAAGTCGCCGTTCCGGTTTGATTTGATTGAACCGGAAATTTTGGGCCAGATTTACGAACGCTTTTTGGGCAGCAAGATTCGCCTGACCGAAGGCCACCGGGCCAAAGTAGAAGAAAAGCCGGAAGTGCGCAAGGCCGGCGGCGTCTACTACACGCCCCAATACATCGTAGACTACATCGTCAAAAATACGGTCGGTAAAAAGATAGAAGGCTTGACCCCGGACGAAATCAAAGCGGTTAAAATTCTCGATCCGGCTTGCGGTTCCGGCAGCTTTTTGCTGGGCGCGTTCGGCTATCTCATGCGCTACCACTGCGAATGGTACGCCGCCCATCGCAGCGACAAAAAATATCACAAAGAGTATATGGAAACGCCGGACGGCATCCGTCTGAGCGCAGCCAAAAAGGCCGATATTCTCAAAAACAATATCTTTGGCGTGGATATTGACCGCGAGGCCACCGAAGTAGCCATGATGAGCCTGTATCTGAAGCTGTTGGACGAAGGTTTTGACAAGCCGCAGGCCATGCTGTTTATGCGCGGCAGCGTCCTGCCCGATTTGACGCGCAATATCAAGTGCGGCAACTCGCTCATCGGCAGCGACTTCTACGCCACGCAGGGGCAGTTAAATTTTGATATGACCGAGATGAAACGCATTAATGCTTTTGATTGGGATACGGAGTTTCCGGAGATTTTCAACCCTTCGACACGCTCAAGAGGTGGTTTTGATGTGGTGATTGGGAATCCGCCGTATGTGCGCCAGGAAATGCTGGGCGAGTTCAAAGTTTATTTTCAGAGAATCTATCAAGCCTATCAGGGTACGGCCGATTTGTATGTCTACTTTATTGAGCGGGCGGTTTCCTTGCTGCGGCCTGGCGGCATGTTTGCCTACATCGTGGCGAACAAGTGGATGCGCACCAAATACGGCGAGCCTTTGCGACGCTGGCTTAAGCAACAGGGACTTTTGGAGATTCTGGATTTTGGCGATTTGCCGGTCTTCGCCCAGGCCACCACGTACCCCTGTATTATAACCATCCGCAAAGAGGCCGCCCCGCAAAGCTTTGCCGCCGCCGACATTGAAACCCTTGATTTTACCAGCCTGGCCGATTACGCCGCCGCGCATGTTCATTCGGTCAAAATGGACGCGCTCGACGATGCCGGTTGGTCGCTGGCCGATGAGTCCAGCAAAAATCTGCTGACTAAGTTACGCGCCGCCGGCCAGCCGTTAGGCGAATATTTGAAAGGCGAAATTTATCGTGGTGTACTGACGGGTCTAAACGAAGCTTTTGTAATTGATGCCGAAACCCGCGCCCGCTTAATTGCCGAAGATGCCCGCAGCGCCGAATTGATCAAGCCTTTCCTGGCCGGACGCGACATTAAACGGTATCAAACGCCGCACAGCGAGCGATATTTGATATTTTCTCGGCGTGGTATTGACATCAAGCAATATTCGGCAATTGAGAAGCATTTATTACCATTCAAAGAGCAGTTGATACCAAAACCCGCGGGTTACAAAGGCCAGGATTGGAAAGGTCGCAAACCAGGAAACTATAAATGGTTTGAAATTCAAGACACAATTGACTATTACGCGGAGTTTGCGAAGGCAAAGATTATTTACCCAAACATTTGCAAGCAACCGGAATTTGCTTTCGATACCGAACATTTCTACGCGAATCAAAAATGCTTTATTATTCCCTGCGACGATAAATATTTGTTGGGGATTTTAAACAGCCGCGTCTGCTTTTTCTTATTTCGACAAATACTTCCAAAGTTGCGCGGCGATTTTTACGAACCGAGCTATGTTTATTTTAAAGACTTCCCCATCCGCACGGTTGACTTCACTAATCCCGCCGACAAAACCCGCCACGACCAACTGGTTCAACTCGTGGCGACCATGCTGTCCCTGCAGCCGCAGTTAGCCGCCGCCAAATCCGAGCGCGACAAAACCCTGCTCCAGCGTCAAATCGCCCTGACCGATGACAAGATAGACCGGCTGGTGTATGAACTGTATGATCTGACGGCGGAAGAGATTGCGGTTGTGGAAGGAAAACCGGCATGAAACCGATTCGTTTAACAACTCATGCGCGCTTGCAATGTCAAGAGCGCGGCGCAACCGAAGCCGAAGTTGTCAAGGCCGTTCGTGAAGGCGCTCGAGAACCGGCTAAAAACGATCGCGAGCGGTATCGCTATAATTTTGCATACCATCAGCTATGGCAAGGCACGTTTTATGGAATCAAACAAGTTGTAAAGGAAGAAGAGCGCGAAATTGTCGTCATAACCGTTTACACTTTTTACTTTTAAAGGCGGTGGATTATGAAACTCATGTACGATTCGGAAGTTGACGCGCTTTATATTCGTTTGGTGGAGGGACAATTTGAATGCCGCACGGTTCAACTCAGTGATGAAATCGCGCTCAACATTGGTCCGAATGAGCTGTTGGTCGGAATTGAAATTTTAGATGCGCGCCGGATGATGAGATTGAATCGGCTAAAGCCTGCGGTTATGCTGGAAAATATTGATCTTGAGTTAGCAGCGGTTGTTTGAACAAAGCCCGTCACGATCAAATATTACAGTTTGTAGAGACCATGCTGCGCCTGCATCAAGACCTGTCCGCCGCCAAATCCGAGCGAGATCGCACCCTATAAGGTAAAGGTGGTATTATGGATGAAATTTTAAAACGGATCAAGCGCCTCATCCTGGCCGGACAATATATCTTCACGGAAAAAGCGCTGATTGAGCGCGAGCGTGGCCATCTCAGCGAAGACGATGTGGTCGAATCCATTATGAATGCACAAGATATTTACAAAGTTATCAATTCCACCAGCATCCATCGAACAGGCAAGAAAGAGAAACTGTATGTCATCGTCAGTTTCACATACGACGGTTTGCTGATTTTATACCAAAGGGAAATTTGCTAAAGATGCTGACGGCACAGAACGATTTTACGTGTTAATTTCGGCCAAGCAGGCCATTTCGTAGGAGGAAAATCAAATGACCCTGAACATTACCGAATGCCCAATGTGCGACAGCACAAGCATCCGGCTCGAAAAAGGCGACTATATTTGCGCAGATGGCTGGCACATTCCTGGTATTTGCTATTATCACTGTCAAAATTGCGGTGAAAATTTATATGATCGCGATGCATCACGGGCCATCGACAACGCCTTGCGCGCCGCCGGACGTTTGGGAAAACCGCGAAGAATGTCGGTCAAACCAAAGGCTGTTAAAGTTAAACACCCGCGTGTGCATGCGCCGAAAACACAACGCGCTGTGCCAGCAGTTAGCCGCCGCCAAATCCGAGCGGGACAAAACCCTGCTTAAGCGCCAAATCTCCCTCACCGATGACAGGATAGACCGGCTGGTCTATGAGCTGTATGATCTGACGGCGGAGGAAATTGCGATTGTGGAAGGGAAGTAAATGTCCAGCGGAAACACCCCCTGATTTGAGATAAAAACACCGGGGAATTGTGATGCCAACGGTATTTCACGAGAAAGGTTTTAAATTCTATTTCTATTCCTCAGATTGTCAGGAAAAGCCGCATGTGCATGTGGACGGCCCAAGTGGAACGGCAAAAATTTGGCTGTCTACATTGGACTTTTTTAACAGCAGCATGTCGGCCCGCGATGAAAAACGAGCCCTGGAAATAGTGACAAAGCGCATTGCTGAAATTTGGGCTGCCTGGCGAAAACACTGTGGCTCAAGCAATAATCAAGGAGACTGATATGAAAGGTTCATTCCCGCCGGAAGGCCAAAAAGTTGAGACAGTACGCTGCACCGCGACCCATTTGATTGTGGAATTGATGGACGGCCGCACGATTTCCGCGCCCTTATGCTGGTACCCGCGTTTATTCAATGCCACGCCGGAACAGCGTGAAAAATGGGAAATCTGCGGCGGCGGTTTCGGCATTCACTGGCCGGATGTTGATGAGCATTTGAGCGTGGCCGGCATT
This sequence comes from uncultured Gemmatimonadota bacterium, assembly GCA_964404765.1. Taxonomy (GTDB): domain Bacteria; phylum 4572-55; class 4572-55; order 4572-55; family 4572-55; genus CAYOLL01. The sequence continues at coordinate 26,656 of CAYOLL010000026.1, forward strand.
TTAAGCGGGCACAAAGCGCCGGGCGGCGTGGATTATACACCGGCAGAAGTTGACGTACCGGTCGAGGTACCGGCGCAATATGTCGAAAGTGGAGAATTCGTATGATGGGTGATAATTGCGGCAAGGAAAACGCCAGGCTGCGGCATGTTTCCCGCAGTTATGGTCAGGGCGCCGAATTGTTTGTCATCGAAAACGTGCCTGTTGTCAGTTGTCTCGATTGTGGCGAAAGCTACCTGACCGCCGAAACGCTGCACGAGATTGAACGCATTAAACTACATCGGAAAAACTTTGCCAAAAGGCGTTCCGTACCAGTTGCCGCGTATATTTATATTGAGAAGTCTGTTGCCGTTTAAGCGCAATTTTTACTGCGCCGCCGACAAAACCCGTCACAACCAAATGGCGCAGCTCGTGGAAACCAAGCTGTCCCTGCGGCAGCAGTTAGCCGCGGCCAAATCCGAGCGGGACAAAACCCTCTCCAACGTCAAATCGCCCTTACCGATGAGCGGATTGACAAACTGGTGTACGAACCGAAGAGAATGGAGATTCACAAATGATAAAACCCGGTTCTACAATGCGCGTGGCCAGGCCGACCTACAACTTAGCCGCGCTGGCCGATATGTATGCAAAAGGGCTCGGCTTCGCGATCCTGGGCAAGTTCACGGATCACGACGGCTTTGATGGAATCATCCTGGGACAGCCAAATACGCCCTACCACCTTGAATTTACTTCGCATCGCGGCCACAAAGTCGGCACAGCGCCGACGCAGGATCATTTGCTGGTGTTCTACGTGCCCGATCCAAATGATTGGGAAGATGGCTACCGAAATATGCTGGCTGCGGGCTTTCGCCATGTTCCTTCATACAATCCCTATTGGGATGTGCGCGGCAAAACATTTGAGGATTTGGACGGCTACCGCGTTGTGCTACAAAATACGGAGTGATAAATTTGATAAAAAAGATGGATACAGCAACGAATCGGACTTACTTAAAAGGAGCTTTCATGAAAAAGTTTGGCATTATTCTCGGCATTTTGACATTACTGATTCCGGCGGTTACGGTGGCGGCGCCGCCGTCCTGGTCGGTCAATCCGGCCACTTATTCGTTCAACATGAACATGACCGGGCAACTGCTCATCAACGATGTCGTGTCCAGCAATACAAGCAACAAGGTGGCCGCCTTTGTCGGCGCTACTGTGCGCGGCGTGGCCTCGCCGGCGCTGGTGAACGGCAGTTGGCTGGTGAACATGACCGTCTACGCCAATACCAACGGCGAAACCATCACCTTTAAAACTTATGACGCGGCGACGGATCAGATTGCCGATATTGTCGAGACGCGGACTTTTGCGTCCGGGGCGATTGTGGGCGATCCGCTCAATCCGTTCCAATGGCATGCTTACATCAACTTCGATTATCCGCCGGTATTGGCCGGCATTCCCGACCAGACCAAAGAGCAGCACCAAAGCTTCGCAACATTCGATCTGGATAATTACCTGACCCATGCCGACAGCGACCCAATCGTATGGAGCATCAGCGGCAACACGAATCTGAGCGTCAGCATCGACGCGAACAAAGTCGTCACGATCAACGTCGCCAATACCTGGATCGGCAGCGAGACGCTGATTTTTACGGCCACCGAGCAGACAACCAACGCCAAGACCGACGCCGATACGGCCATCTTCACTAAATTAAAAACGGACCTCGTGCCGACGGTCAGCGGTATCCCGGATCAGGCCATCGGACAGGGCGGCAGTTTTAATACCTTTGATCTGGACACTTTTTTGACCAATCCGGACAATGACGCGGTGACATGGAGCTATGCGTTTCAAACGACGGCGACTGGCGGGTCCGCGCCGGCCTGGTCGGTTAATCCGGCCGGCTACAATTTTTCTATGACCCTGACGACGCTGGTGCGTTCGCGCGGGGTGCGAGCCAGCGGCGGCAACCATATTCTGGCCGCGTTTGTAGGCGGTCAGACCCGCGGCACGGCCCAGGCGATTTCCACGGCTTTCGGCTGGTTGTACTTTATGACGATTTATGCGAATGCCAATAGCGAAGCCGTAACCTTTAAATTTTACGATCAGACGACCGGAGAAACGTTGCCGGTATTGCAAACCCTGACGTTTGCCGCCAATACCAGCGCCGGTTCGCCGCAAGCCCCGCGTGAGATGGACGCCGGGCGGCTACTGATTTCCATCGGCGCGGGCAATGTGACAACCATCACGATTATTGACCCGGACTGGACTGGCAGCGAAACCGTCACATTTACGGCGCAGGATCAGGGCACGCTCAATCATTTTTCGTCCAGCGATGCCGCGACTTTTTCGATTGGCGCGGATTTTTCGCCGCTGGTGGCTGGAATCCCCGATCAGACTATCGAGTCCGGTCAATCTTTTGCGACTTTCGATCTGGACAATTATCTGACGCTGTTGGACGGCAATACGGTGACCTGGAGCCGCAGCGGGCAGTCCAATTTGAATGTGACGATTGACCTGAACAATGGGGTAAGCATCACGCCCGTTAGCGGCGTTTGGACGGGCAGCGAGACGATTGTTTTCCGGGCGACGGACGATACGCCAAACGCTTATTCCGACGCCGATACCGCCGTGTTTACGATCCGACCCTTCGATGACCCGCCGGTGTTAGCGGATATTCCCAATCAAACCATCGGCCAGGGCGGCAGCTTTACCGGCTTTGATCTGGACACTTATTTGACCGAGCAGGACGGCGATCCGATTCTATGGAGTTATGCCTTCCAAACCGTGTCGCAGGGCCTGCCGACGCCGAGTTGGTCGGTCAACCCGGCGAACTACAGCTTTTCCATGTCTTTGACGGCGCGGGTCACGGCGCGGGGCGTGATTGCGAGCGGCGCAAATCATCGTTTGGGCGCCTTTGTGGGCGGGCAAGCGCGCGGTGTCGGGCAGGCCGTGCTGTCCGGTTCGGACTGGCTGTTCTTTTTAACGATTTACGCCAATACCAACAATGAAACCGTTACTTTCAAATTCTATGATGCCGCAGCCGTGGTGCAGGATACGCTGCCGATTGCGCAATCCATTACGTTTTCCGCCAATACTTCGCTGGGCAATGCCCTCAACCCGCGCGAGTTGACGGCGGGCAACCTGCAAGTATCCATCGGCGCGGGCAATGTCCTATCCATTGCCGCGATCAACCCAACCTGGAGCGGCAGCGAGACGGTACGTTTTACCGCGCAGGATCAAGGCTCGTTGCATCTGTACAGCGCGTTTAACGACGCCGTTTACAGCGTCAATGCCGACCATGCGCCGTTGGTGGCGGGCATTCCCGATCAGACGATCACCCGCGGCCAGTCGTTTGCGGTCTTCAATCTGGCTCCGTATTTGACCGAGTCGGACGGCCACAGCGTAACCTGGAGCGTGACCGGCAATACCAATCTCAATGTCAATATCGGCGCGGCCGCGCCCTACACCGTCACGATCACCAGCCCGGACGGCTTGTGGACGGGCGGCAATACGCTGATCTTCCGCGTACAGGACGTGACGGGCAACGCCTTTGCCGATGTTGATACGGCGACTTTTACGGTCAACCAGACCGATAATCCGCCGGTCGTGGCCGAGCTGCTGGATCAAACGGTCGAACAAGGCCAGACCTTTACCGGTTTTGATTTGAATAATTTTTTGACGGAAATAGACGGGCAGACCGTCAACTGGAGCCATGCTTTTCAAACGCCGGGAACGACCGTCGGCGATCCGGGCTGGACGGCCAATACGTCCGGCTTTAACTTTTCCATGAACATGATTGTGCGTGTCACGAGCCGCGGCCTGGCCGTGACCAATAGCGCGTCCAAGCTGGCGGCCTTTGTCGGCGGGCAAGTGCGCGGCGTGACGACATCGACATTGGTCAATAGCGAGCGGCTCTTCTTCCTGAACGTGGCTTCAAATACGGTGGGCGAAACGGTTTCTTTTCGCTTTTACGACGCCGACGCCCAATTGAATGTGCCGGTGCAGGAAACCGTGTCGTTTGTCAACGGCCTGGTCGGCTCAGTCAATAGTCCGTATGCGCTGCGGGCCGGGTTTATCATCGTAACGATTGACGCGCAAAATGCCGTCACTTTTCTCGTGCCGGACGCGACCTGGATCGGCAACGAGACGATTCGCTTTATCGCCAAAGATACCGGCACGGTCAACTTGTTCAGCGCTTTTGATCAGGCCGTTTACACTGTCTCGGCCAACAATGCCGTCAATGATCGGCCGACCGCGCTCAATGACGCTTATACGACCAATGAAGACACCGCGTTGAACGTAGCGGTAAACGGCGTACTGGCCAACGATTCCGACCCGGAAAATAACACCTTGACTCCGGGCGTAATCGGTAGTGTGACCGGCGGCAGTTTGATTCTAAACCCCAATGGTTCGTTTACGTTTACCCCGACTTTGAACTTTAACGGCGCTGCCGGTTTCACCTATCGGCTTGTTGATACGGGCGGTCTGGCGGATACGGCCACGGTGGCAATCACCGTTATCGCCGTCAATGATGCGCCGGTGGCAGTGGCCGACGCCTTTAGCGTCAACGAGGACAATCTGCTTTCCGTGAGCGCATCCGGCGTGATCGCCAATGATTTGGATGTGGAAAACAGCGCGCTGACCGCCGAATTACTCAGCCCGGTCAGTCAGGGGGCGCTGACATTTAATTCGAACGGCTCGTTTAGTTATCAACCGGCCGCCAATTACAACGGCCCGGTCAGTTTTACCTACCGCGTCAGTGACGGGAGTTTAAACTCTGCCGCCGCCACTGTCACCATCACGGTCAATGCGGTCAATGATCCGCCGCTGGCCAGCGACGACGCCTACACAGTGGACGAAGACAATACACTGACAATCGCCGCCATAGCCGGTGTTTTGGCCGATGACACCGATATTGAGAACAACCCGCTGACGGCTGTGTTGGTAGCGGCGCCGGCCAGCGGCAGCCTGACGCTGAATCCGAACGGTTCGTTTGTTTATACCCCGGCGCTCAACTTTAACGGCGCAGTGACTTTCACCTATCAGGCCAATGACGGCGCGGCCAATTCCAATACGGTCACGGTGACGATCACGGTCAGCCCGGTCAACGATCCGCCGGTCGGCGTGACCGAAAGCTATGCGGTGGATGAAGATCAAACGCTGTCGGTGATTGCGGCAAACGGTGTGCTGATCAACGATACCGATGTGGAGAACAACCCGCTGACAGCCGCGCTGGTCTCCACGACGAGCGTGGGCGTCCTGACCTTCAATACCAATGGCACATTTACCTACACGCCACCGGCCAATTACAGCGGAGCGGATAACTTTACCTACCGTGCCAATGACGGCACGGCCAACTCCAACAATGTCACCGTCACCATCACGGTCAATGCCGTCAACGATGCGCCGTCGGCGAATGACGATAGCTACGCGGTGAATGAGGACAATACGTTGAATGTCGCCGCGTCAGGCATTCTGAGCAATGACTTTGATCTGGAACTGAATAGCATGACCGCCGTGCTGGTCAGTGACGTTTTAAACGGTGTGTTGACCTTGAATGCCAACGGCTCGTTCAGCTACACGCCAAGCGCCAATTTTAATGGCACGGATGCCTTTGTATACCGTGCTTTTGATGGTTTTTCCAACTCCAATACGGCTACGGTAACGATTACCATAAATTCGGTCAACGACGCGCCAATAGCCGGGAACGATACTTATGTGACTAACGAGGATACGCCCCTGACTCGCACAGCAGAAAATGGGGTGCTGGCCAATGACAATGACCTGGAAAGTTCAACCACGGCAACGAAGTTGACCGATCCCGCGAACGGCAGCTTGACCTTAAACGGCGACGGCTCGTTTATTTACACGCCGGCGGCCAACTTTAGCGGCGGCGATGGCTTTGCCTATTATATCAGCGATAGCGGCGGCTTGCGCGATACGGCGACAGTGACGCTAACGATAAACTCGCTCAACGACGCGCCGACCCTGGCGACAATCGCCAATCCGGCGGCGATCAACGAAGATGCCGCGCAGCAGACGATCAACCTGAGCGGCATCGGCACGGGCGCGGCCAACGAAACGCAGACTTTGACGATCACGGCCACGTCGGATAATCCCGCGCTGATTCCCAATCCGACCATTACCTACAGCAGTCCGGCGGCAACCGGTACGCTACGCTATACACCGGTAGCCAATGCCAACGGTACGGCCCAAATTCGTGTCATCGTGCGCGACAACGGCGGCACGACAAATGGCGGAATTGATTCAGTGGCGGTGACATTTACGGTGACGGTCAATGCCATTAATGACGCGCCGACGCTGACAACAATTGCCAGCCCGGCGGCGGTCAACGAAGACGCCGGTCAGCAAACCGTGAACTTAAGCGGCATCGGCACAGGCGCGGCCAACGAAGCACAAACCTTGACCATCACCGCGAAATCCGATAATCCCGGCTTGATTGCCAATCCGACTGTCACGTACACAAGTCCCAATGCAACAGGCACGCTGCAGTATACGCCGGTGGCCAATATGTCCGGCACGGCCCAAATTCGCGTCGTCGTGCGGGATAACGGCGGCACGACCAATAGCGGGATTGATTCTGTGGTCGTTACCTTTACCGTGACGGTCAACTCGGTTAATGACGCGCCGACGCTGGCGGCCATTACCAATCCGGCGGCGATCGACGAAGACGCCGGTCAACAAACCGTCAACTTAAGCGGGATCGGCACTGGTGCGGCTAACGAAACACAGACTTTGACAATCACGGCCACATCCGATAATCCGACCTTGATTCCCAATCCGGCCGTCACCTATACCAGCCCGAATGCCACCGGCGTTTTGCAGTACACCCCAATCACCAATGCCAACGGCACGGCTCAGATTCGGGTGGTGATTCGGGATAATGGCGGCACAGCCAATAGCGGGATTGATTCGGTCATCGTAACATTTACGGTGACAGTCACTGCCGTCAACGATCCGCCGACGCTGGCGGCGATTGCCAATCCGGCGGCGATCAACGAAGACGCCGGACAACAAACCATAAACCTAAGCGGCATCGGCACGGGCGCGGCCAACGAAGCCCAGACGTTGGCCATCACCGCCACATCCGACAATCCGGCCTTGATTGCCAATCCAACCGTTGTCTACACCAGCCCCAACGCAACCGGCACATTGCAGTACACACCGCTGACCAATGCCAACGGCACGGCTCAGGTTCGGGTCGTTGTGCGGGATAACGGCGGCGGGCTGGACTCGATTGCGGTAATATTTACGGTGACGGTAACAGCAGTGAACGATGCGCCTGTAGCTGCAGCCCAGGCTGTCACAACCAATGAAGATGCGGCGCTGTTGATCACCCTGAATGCGATTGATGTGGACAATGTGAATTTGACCTATACAATTCCGACGCCGCCGGTAAATGGCTCGCTAACCGGAACTGCGCCCAACCTGACTTATACGCCCGGCGCAAACTATAACGGCGCGGACAGCCTGGTTTTCCAGGTCAGCGACGGCGCGCTCACGTCAACGGCGACGGTGCGGATTGTCGTCACTGCCGTCAATGACCCGCCGGTAGCGACGGCCCAGGCCGTGACGACAAATGAGGACACGCCGCGCGCGATCACCCTGACCGGCAGCGATGTAGACGGGGATGCGCTGACATTTACCGTCATTACCAATCCGACCAAAGGCGCGTTGAGCGGAACCGCGCCGAACCTGACCTATACGCCGAGCGCCAACCTGAACGGCTCGGACAGCTTTACCTTCCGCGTCGGCGATGGCAGCGCCAACAGTGCGGCCACCATCAGCATCACCATTACGGCGGTGAACGATCCGCCGACGGCGACGACACAGACAATCACCACCAACGAAGATACGCCGGCTGCGTTGACCTTAAGCGGCGCGGATATCGACAACGATCCGTTGACGTACACGGTTGTAATCCAACCGACAAAGGGCACGGTCAGCGGCGTTGCGCCAAACCTGACGTATACGCCAAACGCCAACGTCAACGGCGCAGACAGCCTGTTTTTTGTCGCCAACGACGGCACGGTCAACAGCGGCAACACGGTTGTGTACCTCACGATTACGCCGATAAACGATCCACCGGTGGCGGCGGCGCAGGCCGTTACCACCAACGAAGATACGCCGATCAATATTGTCCTGGCCGGCACGGACGTGGACGGTGACGCGCTGACCTATACCGTCGTGGCGCAGCCGACCAAAGGCGTATTGTCCGGGAGCGCGCCCAATCTGACGTACACGCCCAATCCCAATACCAACGGAGCGGATAACTTTACCTTCCGTGTCAGCGATGGCGCCGCGACAAGCAGCACGGTCACAGTCGGCATCACGGTCAATGCCGTCAACGATCCGCCGACGGCCAACAGCGATGCGCTGACAACTGCCGAAGATGTGGCCCTGCCAATCACGTTAACCGGTAGCGACATTGATAACGCCACGCTGACTTACGCGGTCGTGACGTCGCCGCTGAATGGCACATTGTCCGGGACCTCGCCCAATCTTACCTACACGCCGAACACAAATTTCAATGGCGCGGACAGCCTGACCTTTAAAGCAAATGACGGCACAACGGATAGCCCGACCGCGAAGATTCGGATCACCGTCACGCCGATCAACGACGCGCCGCTGGCCATTGCCCAGGCATTATCGACAAACGAAGACACGCCGCTAACCATCACCTTGAGCGGAACGGATGCCGACGGCAATCCGCTGACGTATGAAGTGTTGACTCAGCCGGTGCGCGGAGTCCTGACCGGAGCTGCGCCGAATCTGACCTATACACCCAATGCCAATTTGAACGGTGCAGACAGCCTGACCTTCCGCGTCAGCGACGGTTTGATAAACAGCGCGGCGGTAGTTGTCAGAATTACAGTCAATGCGATTAATGATGTCCCCGTAGCGACAGCCCAAACGGTTTCTACAAATGAGGATACGCCGGTGGCGATCACCCTGGGCGGCACGGATGTAGACGGCAATCCACTGACTTTTACGGTGGTGACGCCGCCGGTCAATGGCGTGCTGTCCGGCACAGCGCCGAACCTGACCTACACACCGAACACGAATTTCAATGGCGCGGACAGCCTGGTCTTTAAAGCCAACGACGGCACGATTGATAGTCCGACGGCTAAAATCCGTATCAGCGTTACCCCGGCGAACGACGCGCCAACGGCAACAGCGCAAGCCCTTGCCACAAACGAGGACACCGCATTAGCCATTACCTTGAGCGGCGCGGACATAGACGGAAATCCGCTGACTTTTACAGTCGTGACACTGCCGGCGAACGGTAGCCTGAGCGGCACAGCGCCGAACCTGACCTACACGCCCAATACTAATTTTAACGGCGCGGATAGTCTGACCTTTAAAGCCAACGACGGTAATCTGGACAGCCCGACGGCCAAGATTCGCCTCACCGTCAATGTCGTCAATGATGTCCCGGCAGCGACGGCGCAAGCCCTTACCACCAATGAGGATACGCCTTTAGTCATGACCCTGACCGGCACGGATATAGACGGCAATTCCTTAACTTTCACAGTAGTAACCCCGCCGATCAATGGTGCGCTATCCGGCACAGCGCCGAATCTGACCTACACACCCAACGCCAATTTTAACGGCGCAGACAGCCTGGTCTTTAAAGCCAATGACGGCACGGCTGACAGCCCGACGGCCAAGATTCGCCTCTCCGTCAGTGCGGTGAACGACGCGCCGGTCGCAACAGCACAACTTGTCACAACAAACGAAGATACGCAGCTGGCTATCACTCTGGCCGGAACAGATGTTGACGGTAACGCTCTGGTTTTTACGGTAGTCAACCCCCCGGCGAAAGGTGTTCTGACCGGAACTGCGCCGAACCTGACTTATACGCCGAACACCAATGTTAACGGCGCGGACAGCCTGGTCTTTAAAGCCAATGACGGTCTTGTGGATAGCCCAACGGCAAAGATCCGCATCACGATCAATGCGGTCAATGACGCGCCGACAGCGAACCCCCAATCGGTGACAACTGCACATAATACAGCTATTCCCATCATCCTAACCGGTTCAGATGTTGACGGCAACCCGCTGACGTTTGTGATTGTCACTCAACCGGCCAACGGCGCGCTATCCGGAACGCCGCCCAATGTGACATTTACGCCAACCAACGGTTTTGCCGGTACAACACAATTTTCCTTTACCGTCAGCGATGGTCAGGCCACCAGCGGGCCGGCCACAGTGACGATCAGCGTCAATTCGTCTACCAACATCGCCCCAGTTGCGACAAGCCAAGCCGTTTTCACTAATGAAGATACTGCCCTGAACATCATCCTGACCGGCACGGACAGTAACAATGATCCGTTGACGTTTACGGTTTTGACCTCCCCGGCGCATGGTGCGCTGACAGGAACTGTGCCCAATCTTACCTACACGCCTGTCGCGCATTTTAATGGCGCGGATAGTCTGACATTTCGCGTCAACGATGGCACAGTCAATAGCGCGACAGCAACCATTCGCATAACCGTCAATGCCGTCAATGACCCGCCGACAGCCGCCGGCAGCGGGATCGTCACCGGCGAAGATAGCCCGGCCACATTCACCCTGACCGGCTCGGATCCGGACGGCAACGCGCTGACGTTTACCGTCGTGACACCACCGGCAAACGGAACGCTGAGCGGCGCGGCGCCAAATCTGACGTACACGCCCAACGCCAATTTTAATGGCGCCGACAGCCTGACTTTTAAAGCCAACGACGGGACGTTGGACAGCGCCCCGGCGGTCATTCGTTTTACGGTGAATGCCGTCAATGACCCGCCGACAGCCGCATCGCAAACCGTCGCCACCGCCGAAAATACGCCCAAAGCCTTCACCTTGATCGGTGCGGATGTAGACGGCAATCCGCTGACTTATACCGTTATCAGTCAACCGACCAAGGGCGTTTTGAGCGGGACTGCGCCAAACTTGACCTACACGCCCAACACCAATTATAACGGGCCGGACAGCTTGACCTTTAAGGTGAATGACGGGACCGTCGACAGCGCTCCGGCTATGGTTCGCTTGAACGTGACTTCGGTCAACTCGGCCCCGGCGGCGACGGCAGAAGCCGTTACGACCAATGAAGATACGCCGTTGGCCGTCACCTTGCGCGGCACGGATCCGGACGGCGACGCGCTGACTTTTGCGATCGTCGCACCGCCGATTCATGGCGTCTTGACCGGCACAGCGCCGAATCTGACGTACACGCCCAACGCCCACTACAACGGCCCGGATAGCCTGACCTTTAAGGCCAACGACGGGACGGCCGACAGCGCTCCGGCTGTTATTCGCATCAATGTCAACGCGGTCAACGACGGCCCGACGGCCACGGCGCAATCGCTTACAACGAGCGAGAATACGCCGTTGACAATCACCCTGGGCGGCACGGATGCAGACGGCAATTCGCTAACTTACGCGGTCGTCAATCAACCGACCAAAGGCGTTTTAAGCGGGACTGCGCCCAATCTTACCTACACGCCGAACGCCAATTACAACGGCCCGGACAGCCTGACGTTTAAAGTCAATGACGGGACAACGGACAGCGCTCCGGCGACCGTTCGGATTCAGGTTTCGTCGGTGAATTCCGCGCCGGTGGCGACTGCCCAGGCCGTTACGACCAACGAAGATGTCGCGGTGGCCATCACCTTGCTTGGCTCGGATTTGGACGGCGACGCGCTGACGTTTGCAGTGGTGACGCCGCCGGCGCACGGGGCATTGACCGGCGCTGCGCCGAATGTCACTTACACGCCCGCCGCCAATTACAACGGCGCGGACAGCCTGACTTTCCGGGTGAATGACGGCACGATCAGCAGCGCTTCCGCCACGATTCGGATAACAATCAGCCCGGTCAACGACGCTCCGACCGCGACGGCGCAGACGGTTACGACCGCCGAAAATACGCCCGCAACCATCACCCTGACCGGCAGCGATGTCGATGGTGATGCGCTGACTTACGTTATCGTCAACCAACCGACCCACGGAACGCTAAGTGGGACGCCGCCGGCGATGACTTACACGCCCGCCGCCAACTATAACGGCACAGATAATTTCAGCTACCGCGTCAACGACCCGGCTAATTTGACGGCCCAGGCCGTTGTGTCCATCACGATTACCGCGGTCAATACGCCGCCGACTGCCGCCGCCGATGCCGTCACCACCAATGAAGACGCGGCCCTGCCGCTCACCTTGAGCGCAACGGACACCGATGGCGACGCGCTGACTTTTGCGATTGTCACGCCGCCGGCCAAAGGCGTTTTAAGCGGAACCGCCCCCAACCTGACCTATACGCCAAACGCCAATGCCAACGGCGCGGACAGCCTGATCTTCCGAGCCAATGACGGTGTTTTTAACAGCGCCCCGGCCACGATCCGGATTACGATCAACCCAATCAACGACATCCCGACAGCGCAGGCGCAAAATGTTATCACCAGCGAGGATACGCCGATCACCGTCACGTTGCTCGGCAATGATGTGGACGGTAACCCGCTGACATTTACCATCATCAGCCAGCCGACGCATGGCGCGTTGAGCGGGATCGCGCCCAATCTGACGTATACGCCGGAGGAAGGCTACAACGGCGCGGACAACTTCACCTTCCGGGTGAATGACGGCACGGTGAACAGCGCTCCGGCTACGATTGGTATCACCATCACAGGCGTGAATAATCCGCCAACCGCGGCCGGCAGCGCGGTCGTCACCGCCGAAGATATACCGGTCGGCTTCACGTTAAGCGGCAGTGACCGTGACGGTGACGCCCTGACTTTTACCGTTACAACGCCGCCGCAGCAAGGCACGTTATCCGGCACGGCCCCGAATTTGGTCTACACGCCGAATCCCAACTATAACGGCGCGGACAGCCTGACATTCCGGGCAAGTGACGGTCTTCTGAACAGCGCGCCCGCTGTCATTCGTTTCACGATCAGCCCGGCCAACGACGCGCCAACCGCAACCGGTCAGACATTAGCGACAAGCGAAGATACGCCGCTATCCGTTACGTTGGCCGGCAGCGATATTGACGGCAATCCGTTGACCTATACCATCGTGACCCAACCGGCCCGCGGAACAGTGACCGGCACGCCGCCCAATATCATCTACACCCCAAATCCGCATTACAACGGTTCGGACAGCTTTACTTTCCGCGTCAACGATGGCGCGGTCAACAGTTCGGCGGCCACAATCAACATTACGGTGAATGCGGTCAACGACGCACCGGTAGTGACGAATAAATTTGTCACTACCAACGAGGATACGCCCGTCACCATCATCCTCGAAGGCAGCGACATTGACGGGGATGTTCTGACACTGACCGTGGTGACGCCGCCGCTGCATGGCACATTATCCGGTGCCGCACCGAATCTGGTTTATACGCCCAATCTCAACTTTAACGGCGCGGATAGTCTAATTTATCGCGCCCAGGATGCCGTAACAAGCAGCCCCGCAGCGGTCGTGCGCATCCTGGTGGCTGCGGTTAACGATGCCCCGGCGGCCACGGCGCAAGCCCTTACAACCAATGAAGATACGCCATTGGCCATAACGCTGGCCGGTCTGGATACAGACGGCGACGCCCTGACCTATAGCGTGGTAACGCCGTCAACACGCGGTATATTGACCGGAACAGCGCCGAATTTAACCTACACCCCCAATGCCAATTTTAACGGCGCGGACAGTCTGATCTTCCGCGTGAATGATGGCGTGGCCAACAGCGCGCCGGTTGCCATCCGTATTATCGTAAACAGCGTCAACGACCCACCGGTTGCAACGAGTGAACTTGTTACGACAAATGAAGATACGCCGGTAAGCTTTGTTTTGGACGGTGGCGACAGTGACGGCAATCCTTTAACCTTTGCAATTATCACCCCGCCGCTGCACGGAACGCTGAGCGGGACTGCGCCGGCCTTGATCTACACCCCGGGTACAAATTTCAATGGCGCAGATAGTCTGATTTTTAGGGTGAATGACGGGACAGTCAATAGCGCCCCGGCCACCGTTAAAATCACTGTAAATGCCGCAAATGATGCCCCGACAGCGACAGCCCAGGCCGTCACGACCAATGAGGATACGCCGTTGACTTTGCTTTTGACCGGAACCGATGCGGACGGTAACCCGCTGTCATTTACGCTTGTTAGCCAACCGACGCGCGGCACATTGACCGGGACAGCCCCAAACCTGATGTATACACCTAACACTAATTTTAATGGCGCGGACAGCCTGACCTTCCGCGTCAATGACGGCACGGTCAACAGCCCGACCGCGACGGTGCGCATCACTGTCAACGCCGTCAACGACCCGCCGGCAGCCAACAGCGACGCCATCACCACTACGGAAGATGCGCCGGTGTCGATAACGCTGATCGGCAGTGATCCGGATGGAAATCCATTAACCTACGCCATTACCGACGCGCCAAAAAATGGCATTCTGAATGGAGCAGCGCCAAATCTGACATATACGCCAAATGCTAATTTTAATGGCGTGGACAGTTTGCTTTTTCAGACAAATGACGGGACAATCAATAGCCCGACGGCGGTCGTTCGCATCCGCGTTACAGCCGTAAATGACGCCCCGGCGGCAACATCCCAAACCCTTGCCACAGATGAGGATACGCCGTTGATCATCGCGCTGGCCGGCAGCGACGCCGACGGCAACCCATTGACCTTTAGCGTGATAAGCCAACCGGCGCGCGGGACTTTAACCGGCGCTGCGCCAAACTTGACATACACGCCGAACGCCAACTTTAACGGCGTGGACAGCCTGACGTTTAAGGCCAATGACGGTCAGACCGACAGCCCCGCCGCAACCGTGCGGATCACGATTCGTCCGGTCAACGACGCGCCGGTCGCCCTGGCCCAATCGGTCAGCGCCGGACATAACACGGCCGTCAACATTACCCTGACCGGCAGCGATCCCGAAGGCAGCGCACTGATCTTTGCCATTGCCATCGCGCCCGCAAACGGAGCTTTGTCCGGCACGGCCCCGAACGTGACTTACACACCCAATTCGGGCTTTGCCGGGACGGATCAATTCACGTTTACCGTCAACGACGGCCAAATCAGCGGCGCTCCGGCGACAGTCACCATCAGCGTAAACTCAGCGGGTAATCGTGCGCCGGTCGCCCTGGCCCAAAGTCTGACCACGCCGGAAGATACGCAGTTGCCGTTGACCCTGGGCGGCAGCGACCCCGACGGCAACCCCTTAACCTTTACCGTCCTGAGCCAGCCTGCGCACGGACAATTGACCGGAACGACGCCCAACCTTGTTTACAGCCCGGCTTTAAACTATTTCGGGCCGGACAGTCTGACATTTCGCGTCAATGATGGTATTGTTAACAGCACAACAGCCAGCGTCATTTTTGCGGTAACACCGGTGAATGACGCGCCGACCGCCGCTAATCAACTCGCGTCTGCGTCGGAAGATACACCCATCGGCATCGTCTTAAGCGGTAACGATGTTGATGGCGACGCGTTGACGTTCACGATTTCGGCAGCCCCGTTAAATGGCGGCCTCAGCGGCACAGCGCCAAACCTGATATATACGCCAAACCTGAATTTCCACGGCGCAGACAGTCTGGCCTATCTGGCCACAGACGGCTCGCTGAACAGCAATCCGGCAAAAATCCGCATCGTCATTATCCCTGTAAACGATGCCCCAACTGCAACGGCGCAAGCAGTGACAACCAGCGAAGACACCCCGTTGCCGATCACACTAAGCGGCAGTGATCCGGACGGCGATGCGCTAACTTTTACGTTGATAACGATGCCGCAACATGGCGCGCTTACCGGAGCTGCCCCGAATCTTGTTTATGCGCCGACCGCCGGTTACAACGGGCCGGATCGCTTTACTTTCCGGGTGAGTGATGGTGTCGCCGGCAGTAGTCCGACCGAAGTCGTCATCCAGGTTCAAGGTGTCAACAATCCACCGCTTGCCGTCGGCGATGCAATCGCCACCGATGAAGACACGCCCGTGGCGATCACCTTAACAGCCAGTGATGCCGACGGCGATGCCTTGAGTTATACGATTGTGACACCGCCTGCGCATGGGACGCTTAACGGAACCGCGCCGAATTTGATCTATATGCCCGCCCAGCATTATTTTGGTCAGGACAGCCTGGTTTTCCGTGCCGGCGATGGGTCACTAAACAGCGCACGGGCCACGGTGCAAATAACAATTCTTGCCGTTGATGATGAGCCGGTCGCGCAAAGCCAAAACGTGAACGCCGTCGAAGATGCGCCTGTGACAATTACCTTGAGCGGCAGCGATGTTGATGGCGGCGATCTGGACTTTAGAATTCTGTCTCAACCGCAGCACGGTCAGTTATCCGGCACGGCGCCCAGCCTGATTTACACGCCATTCGCCAACGATAACGGCGCGGACAACTTCACATTTCAGGTTGGTCACGACATCCACTTCAGTACACCGGCGGTGGTTTCAATCCTCATCAGCCCGGTAAATGACGCGCCGGTGGCCGCTGCCGATCTCATAACAACCGGTGAAGATTCGCCGGTTGACCTAATCCTATCCGGTAGTGATGTTGATGGCGACGCCCTGACATTTACGATTGTCACCCAACCTGCGCATGGCGCCTTGTCCGGCAACGCGCCGGGTCTGAAGTATACACCCGCCGCCAATTATCATGGCCAGGACAACTTCACATTTAAGGCCAGCGACGGCACAATCAATAGCGCCCCGGCAACCGTTGCCATCACCGTTCTGCCCGCAAATGATGCGCCGGCAGTCACGGCCCAAACCCTCACAACAAATGAGGATATCGCCCTGCCTGTGACACTGACCGGTACCGATGTGGACGGCGACGCCTTGACTTTTGCAATCGTCAACCAGCCAAAGCACGGGCAACTGAGCGGAACGCCGCCCAATCTCATCTACACCCCGGCCCTGAACTATTACGGCCCGGATGCTTTCTCCTTTCAGGCAAACGATGCGCTGACCGCTAGCACGCCTGCAGCGATCAACATCACCGTCAAACCGGTCAATGACCCGCCCGCGGCCTTTAACGAAACCGTCCTGATGGATGAAGATACCCCCGTCACCATCACCCTGTCCGGCAGCGATATTGACGGCGATGCGCTTTTGTTTGAGATCATTACGCCGCCGGCGCACGGCACGTTATCGGGTCGATTGCCAAACATAGTTTACACGCCCGCGCTCAATTATCACGGCCCGGACAACTTTATTTTCCGCGTTCAAGATCCGGCGAAGACTGCGGCAACAGCGGCAATTACACTAACGGTTGCCTCGGTGAATGATGCGCCGGTCGCCCAAGCGCAGCAAGTGTTCACCAATCAGGATGCGCCGGTCAACATCACCCTGGCCGGTTCCGATAGCGAAGGTAATGCCCTGACCTACACCATCGCCACCCAACCGGCGCATGGCAGTTTAGCCGGAACGCCGCCCAA
The DNA here is from genome assembly GCA_964404765.1 of uncultured Gemmatimonadota bacterium. Taxonomy (GTDB): domain Bacteria; phylum 4572-55; class 4572-55; order 4572-55; family 4572-55; genus CAYOLL01. The sequence goes on from CAYOLL010000026.1 coordinate 44,067, forward strand.
TGTGATCTATACGCCGACTACCGGATTTTTTGGCGAGGACGCTTTTTCGTTTACGACCAATGACGGTTTGGCCAATAGCGCGCCGGCGATGGTAATGATTGACATTAATGCCGCCGGTAATACCATACCGGTTGCCCAAAGCGCAGAGCTGCTAATCGCCGAAGACACATCCCTGCCTTTTACATTAACGGCTGAGGATACCGACGGTGACGCACTGACGTTTACCATCCTGACCCCGCCGGCGCACGGACAACTGTCCGGTCGCGCCCCAAATTTGACTTATCAACCGGCTGCAAACTATGATGGCAATGACAGCTTCACCTTCCGCGTCAACGACGGCAAAGTCAACAGCCGTGCGGCGACAATGACGCTGATCATCATTCCCGTCAATGACGCGCCGATTGTCGCTGAGCTGGCGGATACGACGCTCTTCTTCTGGCAGCAACTGGAAATCCCGCTGGCAGACTATGTCTTTGATGTCGATAATATCCCCGCTGAAATGACCTGGAGCGTCAACGGCGCAAACCATCTGGAAGTCAGCATTAATCCGGCGACGGACATGGCTGTCATCAAAATAAAATCGCCCGGATTTGTCGGGACGGAAACGCTGACTTTTACGGCGACTGACCCCGGCCAATTGTCCGACAGCAGCGTCTTGCGCGTCCATGCTCCGCAGCGCATGGGCGACGTGGACAATGACAACGCGCTGACCGATGCCGACGTGAATCTCATCCGCGACCATATTCTGGGCCGGATTCAGCTCAGCGCGGCGCAGCAACGCATTGCCGACTTGACCGGCGACGGCGAGATCACAATTCAGGATTTGGTGTGGATCAACGCAGTCCGGGCGGAAGGGCGATAATACTCGAAATATTTATTTTTATGTGTCCCTGGCGTTATGAAAGCGCCGGGGACATCCGCTGTTTTGTAAGACATTTTTGGTGGGCTATGCAGCTACACGTCACCGAATACGGCCAGGGCGACCCGTTGATTTTGTTACACGGCCTGTTCGGCCTCAGCGACAACTGGCACACACTCGGCAAACGCTTTGGCGAACAGTGGCGGGTGTTGATTCCGGACTTGCGCAATCACGGTCGCTCGCCGCACAGCAGCGTCATGAATTTTGACGTCATGGCCGGGGATATTACGGAGTTGATGGATGCGCGCGGCGTGGCGACGGCGTATGTTTTGGGACATTCGCTGGGCGGCAAAGTCGCCATGAAGCTGGCCTTGACGCAGCCCGAGCGTGTCCAACGCCTGATAGTGGCCGACATTGCGCCGCGAGCTTATCTGCCGCATCATCTGGTTATTTTTCAAGGACTTTTTGGATTGGATTTTAAAGGAGTCAAAACACGCGGCGAAGCGGATGACATTTTAGCGCAGAAAATCCCGTCTGTGGAGATTCGGCAACTGCTGCTGAAAAATCTGCAGCCCGCGCCGGAAGGCGGCTATCGCTGGAAATTCAACCTGACTGGACTATATCAAAACTATGATCTGCTGATTGCGGCCATCAAAAGTAAGACCGCTTATACAGAAGCGACGCTTTTCATTCGCGGCGAAAAATCCGATTATATTCTGGACAGCGATCTGCCGGATATCCGCAAGCTTTTCCCGAAAGCTCGCTTTCTTACCATTCCCGACGCCGGGCATTGGGTTCATGCCGTCGCGCCACAGGCTTTTTATGAAGCTGTGGTTGAATTTTTACGGGCAGTCATCGACTAACTTTGTGTACAAATATCGTGTTTACAGCGTTTTTTTACTCCGCATAAGGTCAGAAAATCAACCTTGACATTCCGGCCAAATTTGCTATAATGTAATAAGAAATATTCATTTCTGTTTGAACCTCAATGGGAGCGAAATCATGTCCGCCAAGCTGTGTGCATACAACTTATCGGTTCGACTTACGGGTCTTCTTCTATGCGGAAGGGGCGGCTGAATTCGTATTCCCACCATTGACTCGAATAATTGCAAGCGCATGTCTCGACGGTGATACGAGGTATGCGCTTTTTTCGTTTGACGCCCGAAGCGCAAGGATTGCCGATGAAAAACAATTTAATGCGGTTTGGCCTGATATGGATAGCGCTTGCACATGCGGCCTGCGTCCGAAATGTCAAAGAGCCGTTATTTGAACCGCCGTCCAAAAAGGTTATCTCCGAGCCGGCATTTGATACGGAAATCACTCAAACGTGCGTCGGTTATTGGGGCTTCTCGTCATTAAGGATTTGGTTCGACTCCGACTCTTGGGAGATCCGACCGGATATGAAGCCGATTTTGGAAGTTTCTGCCGACATCTTAAACCCCTACTCGAACACCAAAGTAAAAATCGAGGGTTATTGCGATAACATGGGTTCGCTGGAATATAATCTTGTGTTATCGCAAAAACGAGCGGAAAGCATCCGGCGCTACCTCATCGAAGAAAAAGGAATTAGCGACAGTAGTTTTTTCACGCCTATCGGTTTTGGGGAATTACGCCCGATCGAGTCAAACACTTCTGAAAAAGGTCGATCTTTAAATCGTTATGCGTCTTTGATCTTCTACAACGGCGAAAATTTAAAGAAAGGGATGAAAGTAAATTTTGACAGAGCGACGGCCTTATTGAGCGCTGATTATCGCTCGAAAAACGATTCCTTGGAGATCCACTTAAAGTTTAACAGTCGCCAATTGGAATCTTTAGAATATACTGAAAAGCTTGTCACAAGCAGGTTGGATAAATCGTGCAAGCTTATCCTTGAGTTGAAAGAAATCTATCCGCTGCTATCGCCAAAGTCATTTCCGATCCACAAAAACGGCGTTAAAGATGTCCGCGTGATCTATCACAAGCTGTCAAAATCGTCGTCAGACGAGCGCATGGGCTTTACGGAAGTTGTGATAAATTTAAGCCGTAAGCCCCGGGCCTATATGATTGAACACATTGAAGACGCGTTGGTGATTCATCTAAATTGAGCGCGGGAGGTTGTCATGATTAGCGTTGCCAAGATTCAAATGGAAAAAGTAAGCCTCTTCAACGAAATTACCCGGCAATTAGTGGCCGAATTTCAGCCGGAGCAGGTTATTTTGTTCGGCTCCTATGCCTGGGGTCATCCCATGCCGGATAGCGATGTGGATATAATGGTGATTGTGGCCGACAGCGAGCAAAAGCCGTATGCCCGCAGTACACGCGCCCATCGCTGCTTGCGCGGCATTCGTATCCCGATGGACATTTTGGTGCGAACCCGGGCCGAATTTGATAAATATCGCCACGTTCCGGCCTCATTTCAGCATAAAATAATTACCGAAGGAAAGGTGCTGTATGAACGATCCGCAGAAAACCGAACTGGTGCGTAACTGGTTGCGCAAAGCTCAAAGCGATTTGAAATCAGCGCGCCGGTTGAGCGCTTCCGATGACCCCATTTACGACACCGCCATTTATCACTGTCAGCAATGCGCGGAAAAAGTCGTCAAAGGATTTTTAGTTTTTCATGATGCGAAAGTCGAAAAAACGCATGATGTGGCCGAACTCATCGAGATCGCTGCTCAAATTGAGACGAGTTTTCAAAGCTGGTTGGACAAAGGCGAATTTCTCACCCCGTTTGCAACGGAATATCGCTACCCGGCCGATGAGTTTGAGCCTGAGGCGGAGACGTTCGAGGCCGCGTTAAAAGAGGCGACGGCGCTTTTCGAGTATGTTTTACGGCTGCTACCGACGGAAGCGCATCCATAAAAATTTGCATGACCCTGATTGATCCGAATAGACACCAAAAACAATATGAAGACTGAGTACTTATAACTAAAATTTTTAGAAAGGAACGAAAAATGAACGAACGTTACGACTCCACCATTGCCGAACCCAAATGGCAAAAATTCTGGACCGAAATTGGCTTAGCCAAGGCCAAATCCGGCGGCGATAAACCCAAGTTTTATTGCTTAGAAATGTTCCCCTACCCATCGGGCGACTTGCACATCGGGCACATGAAGAACTACGCCATCGGCGACGTCATCGCCCGCTACAAAATTATGCAGGGCTATGACGTGCTGCATCCCATGGGCTATGACGCCTTTGGCCTGCCGGCCGAGGACGCGGCCATCAAACGCGGCGGCCATCCCAAGAGCTGGACGCTGGAAAACACCGCCACCATGCGCCGCACGCTGGAACGCATGGGCGTGTTGTACGATTGGGAGCGCGAGCTGGCCACCTGTCTGCCCGATTATTACAAGTGGACGCAGTGGCTGTTTTTGCTGCTCTACAAGCGCGGCCTGGCCTATCGCAAGGAAGCGCTGGTCAACTGGGACCCGGTCGGCCAAACCGTCGTGGCCAACGAGCAGGTGGACAGCGATGGCCGCTCGTGGCGCTCCGGCGCGTTGGTGGAAAAACGCAGCCTGCGCCAGTGGTTCTTCAAAATCACCGACTACAGCGAGCCCCTGCTGGCCGATTTGGACACCTTAAAAGATTGGCCGGAAACGGTCAAGGCCATGCAGCGCAACTGGATCGGCAAATCCATCGGCGTGGAAATGGAATTTGCCGTCGTCGGGCGCGACGAAAAAGTTCGCGTCTTCACCACCCGGCCGGATACGCTGTTCGGCATGACCTACGTCGTCTTAGCGCCGGAACATCCGTTAGTCAAAGTCATCAGCACACCGGAAAATCTGGCCGGCATCGAGGCATATTGTCAAAAAGCCCAAAAGCGCAGCGAAGTGGATCGCCAATCCACCACCGAGCAAAAAACCGGCGTGCCCACCGGCGCGTTCGTCACCAACCCGGTCAACGGCGAGCAAGTCCCGGTCTGGGTCGCCGACTATGTGCTGGCCACCTACGGCACGGGCGCGGTCTTTGCCTGTCCTTACGGCGACGAGCGCGACTACGCCTTTGCCTGCGCCTACAACCTGCCGATCCGCATGGTGATTCGACCGGCGACGGATGCTGTCATCGACAATGGTTTTGTCCTGCCGGAAGTGGACGATCTCGGCTTTGTGCGGGACGTGGCAGCGATGAAAAACGCCTATGTCGGCGATGGCACAATGGTCTTTTCCGGCGCTTACACCGGCATGAACAACCGCGACTTTTTGAACACCATTGCCGACCGCATGACCGCCGAAGGTTGGGGCGAGCGCAAGACCACTTATCGCCTGCGCGATTGGGGCATTTCCCGGCAACGCTTCTGGGGCGCGCCGATTCCGTTTATCCATTGCCCGACCTGCGGGATTGTGCCTGTGCCGGAGAAGGATTTGCCGGTGCGACTGCCCGAAGGCGCGGGCATTGATTTTCTGCCCAAAGGCAAATCGCCCTTAGCCGCCATTGACGAATGGGTCAATGTCAAGTGCCCGGGTTGCGGCGGCGACGCCGTGCGCGATACGGATACGATGGATACCTTTGTGGATTCATCGTGGTACTATCTGCGTTTTTGCGACGCCCGCAACGATACGGCCATTTTCGATTCGGCCAAAGCCAACCATTGGATGCCGGTCGATCAATACATCGGCGGGATCGAGCACGCCATTTTACATTTGCTGTACTCGCGCTTTATCGTCAAGGTGCTGCATGACGCCGGGATGGTAAATGTGCTGGAGCCGTTCCGGGCGCTGTTTACGCAAGGCATGGTGCAGGCCAGACGGGTGTTGGAGGACGGCACGGAGGAAATCGCCACCATGTCCAAATCCAGCGGCAACGCGGTCAATGTCGCGCCGTTTTTGGAAGAATACGGCTCGGATGCCGGCCGGCTGACCATTCTGTTCGCCGCGCCGCCGGAACGCGATATGGTCTGGTCGCCCGAAGGCGTGGACGGCTCGATCCGGCTGATCAACCGCATCTGGCGGCTGGTTTATGAATATCATCCGGATGTGATCAACCTTGCGAAGCCTTCGCAAGGTTATCGTCTGGATGAACTGAACAAGGCCGAACGGGAAGTTTACCAAAAGCTGCATTGGGCGATTGAAAAAATTACGCGGGATATGAACGGTTTTCAATTCAACACGGCCATTGCCGCCATTTACGAGCTGGTCAATCTGCTGTATAAAGCGAAGGAGAGCGGTGACCCTTCGACAGGCTCAGGACAAGTGGCTCGCCCGATCATGGCCCATATCTTAGAGCGGCTGATTGTGTTGACCGCGCCGTTTGCCCCGCATTTGGCCGAGGAGATGTGGCGTGAAACCGGTCACGGCGACAGCGTGTTCCGACAAGCCTGGCCGCAACACGATCCCGCCGCCTTAGTCAAAGACGAAGTGACCTACGCCGTGCAAATCAACGGCAAGGTGCGCGAGGAGTTGACCATGCCAATAAGCGCCGATAACAAGACCGTGGAGGCCGCCGCCTTGGCCTTGCCGAAGGTGCAGAAATGGCTCGAAGGCAAGCAAATCGCCAAGGTGATTGTCGTGCCGAAGAAGCTGGTGAATGTGGTGGTGAAATGATGGTTAACCAAAGCATTAGTTCAAATTTTCGCCCAATGTGCTATCGTTCTAAATCCACGATCTGCCTGCTTGCTTTTCTTGCGCTTTTTGCAAGTTGCGGTGATGACCACGAGAAGAAAGCGGAAGCTCATTTAAAAATCGCCGGGACTTGAGAAGGCCGTTGGCAAGACATCTTTTCTGTAAACCTGTCCGGGAATTACACGCTTAAGGTTGAGGATTCGCCCGATTCTACCTTCAACGGCTTGGCGTATCTCGATGCGCCGGATACTTCTACTGCAAGTTATCTTGTTATGGGCAGTTTTATCGAGGATAGCTTGAAGGTTGTTTTTACTGAATACAGAATTGTCAGCCAAAATGATTCCCGGCACTGGTGTGTTCCGTGCGACTATGAGTTGACGGTAAATGAAAATTTGACCGAAATGCAAGGCACGTATATTTGCGCGAATTGTGCTTGGGGAACGGTGTGGCTAAAAAAGAGTACCGAAACGGAGCTTGTCCAAATGCTCTGGTGAATGTGGTTGTCAAGTAAGCGCGTTTGGTGTATCTTGAAGGTGCGGTGTTTTAACGGCGTGAAAACACCGCGCCTTCCTATTTACGGCATCAATCCTGAAGGCTTTCATGGGAAGCTCAAGGCATTATCCTGAGTTATCAATCACTGGAGTAAATATAATGAAATTAAAAGTAACGGAAGAAATCTGGAAGGAAGGGAACATGTATGTTTCCTATTGTCCCGAATTAGATGTCGCCTCATGCGGCGAATCTATCGAGCAGGCGAAAAAGAACCTGAAAGAAGTCATCCAAATCAATATTGAAGAGACGCAAAAGCTGGGCACACTGACGCAGTTTTTGTAAGAGTGATTGTGGTGCCAAAGAAGTTGGTGAACCGGGTTGTCAAATAAGCGATTGGGTCTATCTTCAGACCACCTGATCCGCGTGAATCTGGAGTGAGACCATTTTGAAGCATTCAA
>CAYOLL010000027.1:0-11443 GCA_964404765.1 uncultured Gemmatimonadota bacterium
AGTTACGGGCCGCTGACCGAGCAAATCAAAGCGCCGGAAGTCGATCTGTTGACGGATGAGACTGCGCCGAGCGCAGGCGCGATCACCATTACCCCGGCGCCTCTTGTTTCGGACGAGTTGCCCTTTACGGCGTCCGCAGTGGTCAGCGACATCCAGGGTTTGGATCGGATTGAGTGGATTGTCAACGATGTTGTTGTCCAAAGCGATAACCTGAACGGTGATTCGACTGCGACCGCCGCGTTGCACTACATTTCGCCGGAATGCGGTACGTATGTTGTCAACTATCGTGTTTATGACAACTGTAATAACGTAGCCTCCCCGGGGCAGACGGCTAAGATCACTACTGATGATCAGGCGCCTTATGCCAATATCACCGGTTTAAGCTTACCTTCAGGCACATGCACAAATGCAGCCTCGGTTACGCTGACTTTCACCGATACCGATACAACGAGCAATTGCTCGACTTCCGGTTATACCGCCAATAAAGCCAGTATTTTCTGGCGTGTTAACGGCGGGGCGTGGAGTCCTCTGCTGGCTCCGGTGGTATCCACACCACCGACCACCACGGCAGAGCATGTCTTTAACTTTAACACTGTGGGTGGCGTTAACGGATTGTATGAGTTCCAGGCTGTTGCCGGCGCCGATTCTGCCGGTAACGTTGACGTGCTTAACCCGCACATCGTGGAAGCCTCGATCTGCTATGATAGCACAATGGCGATTGCCAGGGTGATTGAGTCGAGCCTGCAAGCGTGCTACAATGCTGCGGAAGTAGCCGACAGCCTACTGTTTGCCATCGCGGTGGATGAGCCCGCCCCTGGCAGTGGCGTTGATTTTGTCCAGGTCTACTTGAATGGCACTCTTTCGGCGGTTTATCCGGCCACAGCGATTGTCTCCGGCTGGCTGAATGTTTCGATTGGCAGTCTTCCAGAAGGCGTGAACTGGATTGGCGTCCGTGCCTGTGATAACGCCGGCAACTGCGAAGCGGCTCCAACCCCAACGCAGGAAGTCAGCTTTATCAAGGACACGGTTGCGCCAGCTTTGGTGTTTAATGCTACGCCGTTTAGCGGCACGACGGGTGTGTCGCAAGTTCCTGCCGGCGGTCAATGGACATCGAATCAACCGGTTATCACGGTGAATTACGATGCCAACGACGTGACGACGGGTATTGCTTCCACCAAGCTGTATTATCGCTGGTCGGAAACCGCTGCCGGTGCCGGTACTTTTGGCGGCTGGATCGACTACACGACGGATAATACGGGCCGCGCGCGGTCGGGCGAACTAGCAACGTATAACTTCACCTTCGATATTTCTACAACCGGCGGTGTGGGTTACTATCAGTTTGCCATGACGAGCACGGACTCCTGCGGTAATATGAGGGCGTTAGTCGGTCCGTCCGCGTCGATCCTGATCGACAGCGAACTGCCCTTGTCCTACATTGACATTGACCCGCTGCAGAATTGCTATGCCGCGGCTGCTTTTGGCGGCGCGGGCCTAACTGTTACCGGTCAGGCCTGGAACGGCATCAACGGTATTGATTCTGTCGTGGTATACATTGTTAATGCCAACACGGGCGTGGTGGTTCGGCAGCAACCCTGGAACCCGAACGGTGCCCTTGTCGAGGCTGAGAATCCGATCGGCAGCGGTTATTATCCGTTTACAGTTACCTTCCCGGCGGTTCCGGCTGACGGCTACTACGGCTTCATTTCCGAAGCGGTGGACATGGCCGGCAATCGTGAAGTCTTCAACTCCATGACTTCAGATTGGCGTTTCTTTGTCGATGCAACGGCGCCGACGCCGGTGGCGATTACCCACACCAGCAACACGCCGGGCTATTCGACCGAGCACTTTGTAACCTTGCGTTACAGCGCGGCTGATACTACCAGCGGTCTGGATTATATTGAACTGGCCTATCAATACGCGGGCGCCGGTTCTTTTATCCTGATTGACGCCAATGAGTTGGAAGGCGTGACGCTGCGCGATTCGAGCAGCTTCCTGTTCGATTCTTACTCAGCGTTAGGTGACGGGCCGTACACTTTCCGGATTACGGCGGCGGATAATTGCGGTAATGTGACGCAGAGCACGGTCAATGTGCATGTGGACACGTTTACCCCGATCACCGCTTTGACATTGGTGGATAGTCTGTGCAACCGCAGTACCGACGTAACGGTCAACTTTAGTATCAACGATGACACCTTAATTCGCTCCAGCGGGTTGGACGGTTTAACCGTTTGGTGTCTCAGCGATACGGGTTGGCTCAACACGGTTTATACGCCGGTTTCTGTTCCGGCTACGCTGGCGGGTCAGATTACGTTGACCGCATTACGTGAAGGTTACTGGGAATGTGTCGCGGTCGCTTCCGATTCTGCAGGTAACGATGAGTTCCTGGCAGGTCCGGGCGACATCACGTTTAGCATCGATCGCACGGCTCCGGTGGCCGATCTGAATGTGTTGACCAAGTTTACGACCAATTACGACGGTCAGATCAGCTTGTGCTTCGACGCTTCCGATGTTAACGCCTTTACGACCCTCTTTACCGATGGTCAATTGGATCATGTCGAAGTCTGGCAGGATAGCAATCTTGGCCGTGGGTTTAATCCGGTGCCGTTGGCAGGCTTCGCAGGTGTGAAAGTGGTCAGCTTGGATGTGGACGCTTATGGTTCCGAGTTTACCGGTTGCATTACGGTCGATGTGGACACCCAGCCCGCTCCAAGCGGCGACGGTCTCTACTTCTATAAGCTTGTGGTTGAGGATTGTGCCGGTAACCGCGATTCTTCCAATGCGGTCTGGACGATTGTTGACCGCGTAGCTCCGACGGCTGTATTGAGCGATACGACATTATGCGTTAGTAGCATGCCTGGCACTGCTGCTGATATGCCGGTAATGCGCATTACCTATGGTGATGCCGCGTTTAACCCGGCTTACAGCCCGGTCTTGAACGCCAATGCCGGGTCAACCGAGCGTTCCAATGTCCAGAAGATTGAGATCTGGCGTAATACCGATTACGGTCAGAACTGGACCGGTTGGGAATTGGTTTCTTCGCTGATTGCAGGAATTACCAATCCGCCATCCATATTGTTCTACATGCCGCCGGCAGCTAATCCGCAGTTCCCGGATGCCGATTATCTGTATGTAGCCGTAGCCGTGGACAGCGCGGGTAACCGCGAAGACCGCGTGATTAACTACAGCTACTTCGACGATAACGACAACAACCCGGCGACGGTGGATACCACTTCTGAGCTTTCGTTCAGCGTTGATCGTCAGGCCATGGACATCTCCCTGGCTGACTTGGCGAACTACTACACCAGCAATTTCGACATCCGCTACTTTGGCTTCGATCCGGAGTTCAGCAGCGGCGATACGGTCGAGATTTTCTGGACGGCGCTCCTGCCGGGCGTGAGCGATTCCACGACCGAGGGCACTTCGGCTACAAATCCGATTGACGGCGTTTACACCTTTACCCGTCCGGACGGATGGTACAACATTCAAGCCCGTTCTATGGATCGTTGCGGCAATATTGCCTTTAGCGCCATAGACAATGTGATTGTTGACCGCGTGACGCCGAGCTTCAACAGCTACTTGTTACCGGCCAATTGCGATTCGACCGGTTTCTTTGGCGTGTTGAACAATGCTGTCGGTCAGGGTGTCGGCGGCGATCGCGATACGCTGTATTTTGACGGCGGTAGTTTTGTGATTCGCACTTCGGTTTTTGATTCCAGCTTTGTCGCAGCGGTCGGCGTTGATTTCACCAGCGGCGGTTGGGTGCGCCTGGGTTATCAATACAACCAAGGCTCGACGGTCTGGTTGCCGAATCGCGGCGCTGCTAATACGGATACCACCACCTCGTGGTTCTGGATGCGTGGCGTGACGGTTCTGATGAATTTCAATTTCCGTTTTGATGTGGATAAGGCCGGTAACGGCGATGGCGATTACCTGTTCGTGTTCCAGGCGGCGGATAGCGCCGGCAACATGAGCCCGGTCTATATGCCGTTGACCAACTCCTGGACGGTTGACCGCAAAGCGCCGCAAGCCACGTTGCACGGCCTGCCGACTGCGACCAACATTTCCAATTTGGTGTTGAACTATGATTATTCAACGCATGAGGATTGGGAGCGTGTCCAACTGTGGTACAGCGTTGGAAACCCAGGCGTTAGCGGCACGGCAGTCGGTGTTAAGTGGTCGTTGGTCAAGCAAAACGGGACGCACAAGCCTGATCCATTGGGCACATTTGATTGGACGTTCCCGCCCGGCACCAACACCTACTGTTTTACCACAATTGCCTGGGATAATTGCGGCAACACGAATGCTGTGCCGGAATTTGTTCCATTATTGGTAAACCCGGTTCCGAACGCAACCCATACGACGCCGGCGGAAGGCGGTTATAACCCCTTTTTGGCGGGAGATACGTTGCGGGTGGATGCGGCGAATCCGATAATCGATGCGGATTATCCGGAAGATATTCAATGCATTGCATACAATGATATTTTGCCGGGCTCGATTGTTTCAAACGGCACCAATAGCATTGATATTTTTTGTGAGCAGGTGAAGATTAACACCGATGTAACCTGCAATAACGATGTAAACGGCGGTTATGGGATTAAGATTAACATTGCCGCGCGTGCACCGATCATGAAAAACTTGCGTCATGTCGAATTGTGGTATCGAACATTCCAAGCGTGTGATTTTAACGCAAATTGGGAATACTATGATGCCATTGTAAAAGACTATACGCAAGGTAATGTAACTTTGCCGGCTCCTAGCAATCAAACGATTATTGTTAACAATGGCCCGATGTACTGCGCGGATAATGTTTTTGCTGGAACACGTATTCCGACCGCGACAGGCTATGATTGCGATGGGGATTCTAACTCCGACGAAGTTTGGATCGGTACGCTTGATTTCTGCTTTCCGGACGGCGACGGCATGTACCAATTCTATACTATTGCCGTTGATAGCGCCGGTTTACGGGAAGTTGTGCCTAACGGTTTAGTGGCCGATTGGACCATTATTCTGGATACGGCTGATTTCGATACGACGAGCGCTGTGCCGACACCTGTGGCAACTGTTAAAGTTACTGATAAGCCGGTCAATTATCTGGACTTCTTGGCTGAGAGTCCAGATACGCGCGTGATTGATTTTGAAGTCAGCTTCAATGACCAAACTGTTTCGTGCGTAGGGAGCGGTGTCGACTCAATCTGGGTCTTTTATCGCAAGGATTGTGATTTTAACGGTACATGGGACTTAACGGATACTGTAGCGATATACCATGGTAACGATCTTGAGAAGAGTGACCTGGATGGAACGCGGTATCGTAAGGAACTTGGCAGCATGAAGACGTTGATGGAGGGCCTCCAGACGCTGCAGCAATTGCAAGGCAGTTTTATTGATACAATGTCGGTGCAAACCGATGGTTGGTATCAATTCTACGCAATTGCCAGCGATCGCACCGGCGCTGCTCCGGTTTCGCAACCATTACCGTTTAGCAACTTACCTGGCGCTGCGGATAGTACTCAGGATCAAAGAGGTTGTTATTTGTCACATCTGGAGCGTGACAGCTTCATCAACTTTACGGTGGATGCTACGGACAGCGTGACGGTGGACGCGGTCAATCCGGCCTCGGATATTTCCGATGATATGGTTGAACCGGTTCGTCGCGACTCTACGGACTATTACTACAATGATGTAATTGTGGATGTCCCGTATCATGCCTACAATTGGTATAAGAATTGTAGTAATACGGATGTGCCGGACGTTTCAGATGTAAATCCGGCCGATCTTTTTAATGATGTGCCGTATCCGCGTATCGACGAAGTGCGCATGTACTTCCGCGTTGACCGTTGTAACGAAGCGGCCATCGACATGTACGACGCGCTCGGCGTGCCGCCGATCCCGCCGACACTGCCGACAACGCCGGAACGCAATGTGCCGAAGTTTACGCCGTGGATCTTGTGGGATGTTCTTGGCGGTATTGACGGCGATCTGTTAGTTAATGATCCTATTGACGGACATTTCGAATTCTCCGCCTCTGAAGTGGCCACAACAGGACACATTCCGGACGGTATCTATCAGGTCTTTACCGTTGCTTATGATACCGTAGGCAATGTGGAGCCCTGGCCGAACGGAGCGGCTGTCCTGCAGAATGTGCAGCTAAATGACGGTCTGGGTGTCTATTACGAGCGTGATCCGCGTATCGCCGAGTTTATCATTGATACCAAAGCGCCGGCTTCCTGGGCGATTTGCGATGATTACAACAAGGACGGCGACTACAAGGACAATGAAGACGGTTACTTCTTCATCGTGCCGCAAGACACCATTTACTATCACTTTGAAGATCTGTCGCCAATTACAACCCTGGGCGATTGCTATGGCTCCGGCGTTGAATTAGTGCAGATGTACTACCGCTACGATGATCGCAAGGGTAAGAGCGGCGGCGACCTCATCGACGGTTTTGGTGAGTGGATTTCGGTGCCGACGACCGATTCCAATCCGGACGGTATCATTGTCTTCAACTCGACCGACTTTGCCGGCGACGGTATCTACGAAGTTGAGTTTGTGGCCAAGGACTATGCCGGTAATTGGGAGATGCGCAATAAAGTCGCGGAATGCCGCATTACGGTAGATACGATGATTCCGTTGGCAGTTGCTTGCAGCGATTCGTTTGTGGCTTATGACCCATATTTGAAGACGGATTTGACCAGTACTGCGCTGAATTTCTTCACCGGTATGGCGAAGGATAAGGCGTTGTGCATGGATCCGTATTTCAATCAGTATTCAACCACTTGGGTTTATGGTAAAGATCAGGTGATTGTGCCGGTTGAGTATGTGGCCATGGCGCAAACGGTCAGCCAAATGGATTCGGTCAATCTGTACTATCGAGTCATGGAAGACTCGACGGGTAGCTGGCAGGCGTGGAAGTTCTATCAAGCGCATACGTACTTGGGCAACACCGGCCTGACGACAACCGATCCGGGTCGTTGCGATGACACGAAGTGGTATGTCGACAGCTTGGATGTCTCCAAGTGCTATCAGCTATTGCGCGGGCAGTTCTGTTTCTTCCCGCCGACCGATGGCTACTATGAGTTTGCGCTCATTGCCGTCAATCAAGCTGGTATTTCCGAGATGGATAGCATTCGTGGCATACCGCTTAACCCTGTCCGCGACAACTTAACCACTGTGGACACGGTGAACCCGGTGACGGGGATTACAGCCACCGCCGCGAATCCGAGTTACTGTAACAAGGTCACCATCACATTTAACACCAAGGATAACTTCACGGGTGTGGATCGGTATCGCCTCTACTTCAAGTTTGAGCCGGAAGGCAATAACAATAACCGTAGCGGTAAATCGGTGTCAACGTGGACGCTATATCCGACGGAAAATAAGGATGGCGTGATCAATACTGCGGGTGAAGGCGGGCTGTTGATCGGTACCTCCAGTGCTCCAAGTGGTTTCACAAGCATTCCGATGAGTGATCCACAAAAGTCAAGTGAGCATCATTTCACTTACGAGTTCCGCGTGACGACTGCTATGCTTGCCTGGACCACCAACTATGCGACGCAGACGGCGACACCGCCAACGAATACCACGCCGAGCATGTTAGGAAATGGTGATGGCGTCTACACTTTCATGCTGGTTGGTTTTGACGGCGCTCTGGATGATGACGATGCCACACCGGCGAAGGGCGGCACCTTTGCCTATAAGCCGGATGGCAATACCATGGCTTATACTGCGGAGGATATTCGGAACTGGAAGATCAGCAACATTATGGCTGATAATGTTGTTAATAACTATCCGAACGATCCGAAAGGTCTGTTGGCCTGGGTACGTGAGGTGGATGTTCCGAACAACGAAATCCATTTGCGTTGGATGAAGAATACGGAATCGGATGTGGCCGGTTACGAGATCTGGTATAAGATGGATCCGACCATGTCATATGATCCTGCAAGCTATTGGCCAAATGCGCGTATGAACCCGGATCTTAGTGCGCCTGGTCTGGTCAAGCTGCTTGATATTCCGTTCGGGTCATTGCAGGTAGAGGGCGACTGGTATGAGTATACCTTCTACATTAGCACCGGTGAGTATTTCGGCGGGGCAAAGCTGTTGCCTGGCCAACCGTATTTCTTCAACGTGTTTGCTTATGATGGGAACGGTAACGAGGCGACGGATACACCCTGTGGCGTTGACGGTGATTTTGCGGACGGACGTCATGTCAGCCGTTTTGGTGACAACGAAGTCTATGCCGAAGATTACGATCAACAGCCGTTGTGGATTGGCTGGAATATGGTCTCGGCCCCGTTTGAACCGGTTGCCGGTTCCGGCGCGGACTTAAAGGTCACGGATGTCTTTGATATTATTGACTTCAATACGCAGGACGCTTCCGGCATCTTTATGGCCGAATCGTGGGATCCGCTTAACGGCATGGGCTGGACTGGCAATTATGAAAATGAATTGCCAAGTACTTTTACCGAGGGTCGCGGTTACTTTGTCAACACGATCAAGGAAGGTTATACTTTCGGTTTTGGTCCGGAAGATATCAACAATTTTGTGCTGAACGGTGTTGATACTACGGATGCTAATGACGACGCGATGTTTTCGCCGGAGGCGATCGATTGGGATACGCTTGGTTACTACACGCCTTCTATTCCGAAGACGTTTGCAGATCCGGATCCGGCAGTCTTAGGCTGGAACTTGGTCGGTAATAACCTGCCGGTGCCGATTTACTGGGATGGCGCAAGGCCGTACAATACGAAAGCGAAAGTGGATTATCGCTCAATCACTTTTAGCGACCCCTTGACGGTGAAATCCTATTATCAATGGGATGGTAGCGACTATCAGTGGTTCAGTAGCGTAAGCGGCGCTTGTGCGGGTTGTGATTCCGTGTTGCAAGGCACGATCAATCCATGGGATGCTTTCTGGGTAAAGGTTGATAAAGCGAATACGTCGATTCGTATTCATCGTACCAACCTGCGGAAGGCGGCTGATGGCACGTTAGCATTGCGCAGCGATGGCGAAACAACGCCGCAAGCGGCTGCCACGTCGCTGGAAAAAATGTCGTGGGAAATGCAATTAACCGCGACTTCGACCGGCGCGCGTGATCTTTACAGCTATATTGGTATTCACAATGCGGCCGATAAGGGCTATGATCCGGACTACGACGCGCTGCAATTTGAGCCGCGCGGCGATAAGAAAGTCATGCTCTATTTCCCGCAAGAAACAATCAACTTAACCTCCGACATTCGCGGCGGTATTAATAATGAGCTCGAAGTCTGGAACATGGTTGTTGAAACCAAGAACGTGACCGACGCGGTTACTTTGGCCTGGCCAACCATCAATAACGTGCCGTCAACCTACGGCGTGGAATTGGTGGCGCTGGACGAAAACGGCGTCGCGGTCGAAACAGTTAACATGCGCAAGACCAGCGCCTACACCTTCGCCCCGTCGGTTCCGGCTCAGCCGGCCGGCAACGGTGAACTGAGTGTGGCGTCTAACACGGTCAAAGAAACGCCGGCGCTGTTACCGATGAGCCTGCGGCAAGCCGAAGCGGGCCAAATCCGCCGCTTTGAAATTCACGTTCACGAAGTGGCCATATCGGCCGAATTGGCCTCGTTTACAGCTATCAGCCGCGTCAAGGACATCCAGTTAACCTGGACGACCAACAACGAAACGGTTGATCACAGCGGCTTCCACGTTTATCGTGGCAGCGAAAACGCGGTCGATATGAGCGAATTCACCCGTCTTTCCAGCGCGACGGTTGTCAGCAAAGAAGGTAGCTACACCTTTGTTGATGCCGACGTCAAGGATCAAGAGATGTATGCCTATCTGTTGACTGCGGTTAACAGAGATGGTCTGGAACTTGAAGCCGGTCGGTTGTCGGCAGTGTTCAACAGCGAGAAGCTCTCGTTTGAACTGAAAGCCAACTATCCGAACCCGTTCAATCCGTCAACGACAATCGCCTTCAGCTTGCCGGCCACCGGCAAGACCTCACTGAAGATCTACAATGCCGCCGGTCAGTTGGTTAAGACCTTGATTGACGGTAATGTGGAAGTTGGTCGTCACACGGTTGTATGGGATGGTCGCAATAATAGCGATCGGCAGACGGCTTCCGGCGTCTACTTCTATGTTCTTGCGTCCGGTAAGCAATCCGCGACGAGAAAGATGATTATGCTGAAGTAATTTGGGCAGGATTTGTAAACCCCGGCGAAGGCCTAAAACTTTCGCCGGGGCGCCTGCTAAAATAATTCTGCAAAAATTTTGGTGGACATTTGATGACGGGTTGCATATATTAATTACGTAAATGCCTTGCAGGTTAAAGCCTGAGCAAGGCGATGCGCCCTCTCTCTAACCCCAAGCGAATGGAGGAAAAACGAATGAAAAAAGTCGCTTTAGTCGTAACGACTGTTCTGTTGAGCCTAATGGTTCTGACGGTTGTTGCATCCATGGCGCAGTTGACGCCTGGCCCGCCGCCGCCGCCGGTCTCAAGCCCGGAAGTCGGCCGCTATGTAGCAACTCCGATTGACGGAGGCATTGTTGTGCTGATGTCAATGTTGGGCTATGGTGTTTATAGGCTGCGTAAAAACGACGATCAGTAAGAAAATTTTTTTTCGATAAAAAGGCAAGGCTCGCAAGAGCCTTGCTTTTTTAGTTTACTGAACGATAAAAATTGAAGAGGTCTCCATGCCGGACACTTTGACAACACCCCCGATTACGGTATCGCCGCCGATCAGCAAACGCATCATGACGATCGAACAAGAACCCGATGTGTCTAATTTGCTCACGGAGGATGATACGCCTGTGGATAACATGCTTTCCGAGAAACAACAACGCTTGCTGATTCATCCGCTATATAGCTCGTGGCAGCCGGGACGCATTTTTTTGGCGGCAGCTAATGTCGGCATTTATGCGTCACATAATCGACCGGCGATAGTCCCGGACATGTTTTTGAGTCTGGATGTGCAGCCGGCGGAAGATTGGATGGCGAAGAAGCATCGTTGTTATTTACTGTGGATTTTTGGCAAGCCGCCGGAAGTTGTGGTGGAAATTGTATCCAACAAGATTGGCGGGGAAGCGCAGAGCAAGCGGGCGGATTATGCGCAAATGGGCGTGCGATATTACATTATTTATGATCCGCTAAAGCAAGTTCAATTGCAGAAATTAATGGTTTATGAATTGGCTTTGACCGAATATTTTCCATTGCAAGAGCCGCTTCTGGAATCTTTGGGTCTGCGAGTAGGTTTATGGCGCGGCAAGTTTGAAGAGAAGGAAGATGAGTGGCTGCGTTGGTCAGATGGGCAAGGCAATCTGCTTTTAACCGGTGATGAACGGGCGGAGCAGGCGCTCCGGCAGATGACACAAGAGCATCAGCGGGCCGAGCAGGCGCTCCGGCAGATGACACAAGAGCATCAGCGGGCAGAGCAGGAATATCAACGTGCGGAAGCGCTTGCGGCCA
>CAYOLL010000027.1:11543-50313 GCA_964404765.1 uncultured Gemmatimonadota bacterium
GCGACGAGCGGGCGGAGCAGGCGCTCCGGCAGATGATGCAAGAGCATCAGCGGGCTGAAGCGTTTGCTGCTAAACTGCGGGAGTTGGGCATCGATCCTGTAACATTAGGGCAATAGGCGTAATTTTACTACCGATCATTTAGAAGGAGGAAAAAATGCAAAGTCATGTTGTCGATTTTCAGATTATTGGAGATGATATTCAAATTGTGGAGGTTGAGCTGGACCCCCAGGAAACAGTTATCGCAGAAGCCGGGGTCATGAACTACATGGATGACGGCATTACTTTTGAAGCCAAGATGGGCGACGGCTCCAAGCCGGATGAAGGTTTTATGGGCAAATTGTTCGGCGCTGCCAAGCGTGTAGTTACCGGCGAGTCAATCTTTATAACCCATTTTACCAATACCGGCAGCGAAAAAAAGCGAGTGGCTTTTGCAGCGCCATTTCCGGGCAAAATCCTGCCTATTAACTTAGCCCAAATGGGTGGAGAGTTAATTTGCCAAAAAGATTCGTTCTTATGCGCTGCCCTGGGAACCGAAATTAGTATTGCGTTTACGAAGCGGATCGGCAGCGGCTTTTTTGGCGGCGAAGGCTTTATTTTGCAGCGCTTGCGCGGTGACGGTATGGCTTTTGTTCATGCCGGCGGAACGATTGTTAAAAAGGAATTGCATGGCGAGTTGATTCGTGTAGATACAGGCTGTATCGTTGGTTTTACGCCGGGTATTGACTATGATATCCAAATGGTAAAAGGCTTTAAATCCATATTTTTTGGTGGTGAGGGGCTTTTTCTGGCGACATTGCAAGGCACAGGCACTGTCTTTTTACAGAGCTTGCCATTCTCGCGTCTGGCAGATCGGATATTGCAACACGCTCCACAGGCGGGCGGTCGTCGAAGCGAAGAAGGCTCGGTTTTAGGCTCGCTTGGTAATGCAATAAGTGGAGATTAGTTTAAAATTATGACCGAAGTAGCAAAATTAATTTTGCAAGTCATTTCACTGCAAAGAGTTACAGGCAAATTAAAATTTGCTATTCCAATAATTTTAGAGGTTGCTTCGGCGTGACATGCGTTGTTAAGGAAAAAAAGAGGGAACTATGGAATCTTGGTCGCCTGCTCTTGATTTTGCTGTTGAGGAGCTTTGCATATTATGTGGCATACCCAGCCCGACCGGTTTTACCGGGCTTATTAAAGAGCATCTTGTTAAAAAGTTTGCCGCGCTTGGTTATCCGGCAGCGATTTCGGAAAAGGGCTCGGTTTTAATTACGTTGGGCGGGCAAAACAACCCCTTGGTTTTAACGGCCCATTTTGATACTTTAGGCGCAATGGTTCGCGCAATTAAATCTAACGGACGGTTGCGGCTTACCCGCATTGGCGGTTATCCGGAGAATAATATAGAGGCCGAAAACTGTCTGATTCATACCCGATCCGGGAAAACGTACACGGCAACAATTCAATTAACACATGCATCCGTCCATGTCCATGACGATGTCGGCAGCCTGAAACGAAGCGATGAAACGGTTGAGGTTGTCATTGACGAGAAAGTTTCGACCCGGGACGATGTGCAGGCATTAGGCATTCGCACGGGCGATTTTATTACATTTGATCCACGGGTTGTGCAGACCCCCAGCGGTTTTATTAAAAGTCGCCATTTGGATGACAAAGCCAGCGTTGCTATTTTATTGGCGATGACCCAATTGATAAAAGATGAGCATCTTGTTCTAAATCGTAAAGTCTACCTGCTGTTTACCGGCTACGAGGAAGTAGGGCACGGGGCGTCAGCATTTATCCCGCCCGATGCGAAGGAAATTATTGCCGTTGATATGGGCGCGGTTGGCGATGATTTGGAGACGGACGAGTTTAAAGTTTCTATTTGTCCAAAAGATGCCGGTGGGCCTTACGATTACGAAGTGACAACTCGACTTATCCAAAAAGCCGAGCAGCTCGGATTAAATTTTGCGGTTGATATTTATCCGCGTTACGGCTCTGATGCCGAAGCAACTTTAGCCGCGGGTTATGATCTTAAGCACGGTTTAGTTGGCCCGGGTGTCTCGGCCTCTCACGGCTACGAGCGCACCCATCGGGAGGGCCTTGAAAATACGCTCAAACTATTGGTAAGTTATATTTGCGACTGAAAATACAGTTTTCAAGAGCGTATTTTTAGAAGGCAATTTTCGTTCTTGTGGTCTGAGCGTACGTTATTTAAATAGAACCAATTGCATGTGCTTGGGTAGACCCTCACGGTCTTGGCGCATAACTGTTTGAAGTTGCGTGTATTACAATTAGACCCTCAGGGTCTCGGTCACTGAACCAGGCTATAAATTCAGCAAGTTGACATGTTGAGTTTGTTACTTGGAACGGAACCGATAACATTTAATGGAGGATGCTGTGCGGCGTACATTTGGCGAAGAAAACGAAAACGATCAAGAGTCTGAGAAAGATAAAAAAAACAAGTTAAGCTTCTATGATCGACTACTTAAATCCCGAACAATCATTATCTGCGGTGAAATTGACCAGAAATTAGCCAAGGGATTTATGGAGCAACTCCTGGTTTTGGCAGATGACTCCAATGACGACATTAAAATTTTCATCAATTCGCAGGGTGGGCATGTGGAATCCGGCGATACCATCTTTGATATGATGCGTTATGTCAAGCCGGTGGTTAAGGTAATAGGCACCGGCTGGGTTGCCAGCGCCGGCGCTTTAATCTATTTGGCCGTCCCGCGTGAGAATCGTTACAGTCTGCCCAACACCCGCTTTTTGATTCATCAGCCCATGGGCGGCGTGGGCGGTAGCGCTTCCGACATTGCCATTGAAGCCAACGAGATCATCAAAATGCGTGAACGACTCAATCGAACCATCGCGGAGCAAACCGGCCAGCCATTTGATAGAATTGAACAGGATTCTGACCGTAATTTTTGGCTGTCAGCCGAAGAGGCTAAGAATTACGGGATTGTTGGTAAGATTATTAACTCGGCGGATGAATTCTAAAACTGTGGGAATTATTATAGCTCTATTTTTTCGAACGATAGACAAAAAATGGAAATTTTATACTTTCAACGGGCACAATCTTTCATTTTTAGGGCATGTCATTCCGGCACGTTTTTAGCCGGAATCTTCTTACAAAAAAACAAGATGCCGGATAAAAGCATTCCGGCATGACAGTGAATTTGAAAATGAAATAATGTGGCCGTTGAAAGTATATCCTGTTCATCCATACAGGATTTCAGGCGCGCGGACGGATGCAAACGTCGTCTTCTGAACGGGCGCGCAATTCGTTGGCGGCATTGCCCTGATTGACGGCGATTTCCATAAATCCGGAGCTGCCAAAATAAGCGACGGTCTGGCCCGGCTCTACATCGGAATAGGTAAGATGCAAATTTTCCACGCGGCGACTGCCGATTTCCACAATAATATTATTGGGATCAAAATTTTGCTCTTTCAACGCCTCCATCGAAAAATTAGTGACGATATTGCCGAAAGAGTCGATATGGATGATTTTGCCATAAAGCCGATCTTCATAGCGCTCAACACCCGGGAAAGACAGGGACGGGCCTTGTTCGACAATCGGGCCGAATTCTTCTACCGGCACGCCTTTGGAAATGTAAGCGGCGACTGCGGAAAAAACATCGCGTCCGTGGAAGGTGCTGCTTACGTGCGGCAGAAAATATTTTTCGTTTTCGATGGCGATGGTGCGGATGACATCGGCGCGGCGATAGGCTAACGAAACCAGGCCGTTATCCGGCGCGACAAAGAAATAGCGTAACGTCTCGACAATAATGCCGATGCGCGCACTGCCCACGCCCGGATCCACCACCGCCAAATGGGTAGAGCCTTCCGGAAAGTAGCGGTAGCAGTTGCGCAGCACAAACGCGCCTTCCCAAATCTTTTGCGGCGTAATGTGATTGCTGATGTCGACAAAGCGGACATCGGGATTAATGCCGAGCATCACCCCTTTCATCGTGCCGACAAAGCCGTCTTTGGTGTCAAAGTCCGTTAAAAAAGTAACAATTCCATTTGCTTTGGCCATAACAACCCCTAAATTTTGATCTTCTTTGGAAAATCCGCAAACAGTTTTGAATTTTTCAGCTTGCCGTCCAAATCATAAAATCGCATGTTGCCGTTCAAGTCGCAAATCCAAACTTCCAATGCGCCCTGATCAAAGTAAAGCTGCCGCTTTTCCTCAATTTCCGCGTCTGTATTACTACCGGATAGCACTTCCACACAAATTTCCGGCGAAATAGGGCTTTCGGTTTTACCTTTCATCTTTTTGAATCGTTCTGCGGAGGCCCAGGCGACATCGGCCACCTTTGTGCCCAGCCGGGTTGCAATGGCGCATTCGGCAAGCGCTTGGCCGTTGCTTTGACGAACCCGGATTAAATAGCCGATCTCGCTTTGATACGCCGAATGATTAATCTTTACCGGCGACATGAGAATTTGTCCCCTTTCATTCAGCTCAATCTTAAAAGGTAAGTTTTGCAGAGCGGGTTGTGCGCAGACTTGCTGCCAGTTCATACAAACCTCCCTCCAAGCTTGGAGTTTGTCAAGATGATGTCGTAAGCGTTTCTATTTTTACACCTGTTATATTTTTATTTTTTGTGGAAAATCTCCAAACAGCTTTGAAGTTTTCAACTTCAGACCTCCTGATCCCGTGCGAGGCTAACAGTCGTGAAACTTATTTCTGCAAAAGCGGTTAACGCCGATTTTGCTCCCTAAAAAGGGTTGCTTTGAGCGTGAATCTCATGAGACCATTTTTGTAAAGTTTCCAACGCGGATTCAGCGTTTACAAGGGTTGGAGACATTGGATATTCAAAAATGGTCTCACTCCAGATTCACGCGGATCAGGAGGTCTGAACTTACTCTTGGCGCTATAAAAATGCATTGCGCCTTCCTGATCGCAAATCCAAACTTCCTGGGCGCCTTGCGCAAAGTAGAGCTTTCTTTTTTCGACAATCTCCCGATCCGTATTGCTCTCCGACAGCACTTCTACACAAACTTCCGGGGCGATGGAGCACTCGGCTTCATTAACAATATCCGGCAGCCGCTGGTCAGAGACCCAGGCAACATCGGCAACTTTTGTCCCTTTGGGTGTGCTAATGGCGCATTCAACCAGGACTGCGCCGTCTTTTAATTGGGCTGCTAAAAAAGCGTTGATCCTGCCTTGATAAATCGAATGCTTCACTTTTACCGGCGACATGAGAATTTGTCCCCTCTCGTTCAACTCAATCTTAAAAGGTAAGTTTTGTAAAGCGGGGTGTGCGCATACTTGCTGCCAGTTCATACAAACCTCCTTTAGGAAGCCGGCTCGCTCTCATATTTCTCCACATAGGCCTCGGCAGTGCGTCGGGCCAGATCGCGCACGCGGGCAATGTAGCCGACCCGCTCGGTCACGCTGATTGCGCCGCGCGCATCCAGCAGGTTGAAGGTGTGCGAGCATTTCATCACGTACTCATAGCCGGGATAGACCAACTTTTTATCCAGCAAGGCTTTGGCTTCTTTTTCGTACATGTTAAATAATTGAAACAGCATTTCGGCGTTGGAAGCTTCAAAGTTGTAGGTCGAGCCTTCAATTTCCGTGGCCAGATGGACATCGGCGTAGGTGTAGCCGTCCACCCACTCGATCTGTTTAAAATCATCCACGCCCTGAATGTACATGGTCAGCCGTTCCAGACCGTAGGTCAACTCCACCGATACGGGCGATAAATCAATGCCGCCGACTTGCTGAAAATAAGTGAACTGCGTCACTTCCATGCCGTCTAACCAGACTTCCCAACCCAGACCCCAAGCGCCCAGCGTCGGCGATTCCCAGTCGTCTTCCACAAAACGGATGTCGTGATCCTTCAGCCGGATGCCCAGCGCTTCCAAACTCTCCAGATATAACTGCTGTGAATTGTCCGGTGACGGTTTTAAGATAACCTGAAATTGGTAATAATGCTGCATCCGGTTGGGATTCTCGCCATAGCGGCCGTCTTTGGGCCGGCGTGATGGCTGAACATAGGCCACTTTCCACGGCTTTTTACCCAGCGCATACAAAAATGTGGCCGGATGAAACGTGCCGGCGCCGACTTCCAAATCCAGCGGCTGGCGAATGATGCAGCCCTGTTTGGCCCAGTAATTTTGCAAGGTGAGAATCACATTCTGAAAGTTCACAGGAGTCGCTCCTTTGATGCAATTTTTTAGAGTCGCTGCCGCGAGTCGGGAGACTCGCGCTACAATTCGCAGTTTACCGCGTTATGAAAAAGCAAAATGCTCCGGCTTCATTTCTTCCTGCGGCGGGTTAAAATAGCCGAGCTTTAGCCAGGGAAATGTGCTGCGTATCTCCGCTATCCAGCTGCGGATGCCCTGGGGTGATGACTCCGCCAAATCATGCAACTTTAGCTCATCCATATACCATTCCGGGTCAATATTCAGATTACGTGTTTGAATCATATTCAGTTTTACATCCTGCACAACGGCCTTTAGCGCGGCAGTCTCAGCGGGTTGATCGGTAAATCCAGGGAAAATAAAATAGTTAATCGACACCCAGCGCTTAAAGCGGCGCATAATTCGCATGGTTTCCAGCACATGTTCAAAAGCATAGTTGCGCGGGCGGTAATAGGCATGATAATAATGCTTTTGGGCGGAATTCATGCTGACGCGGATACTATCCAGACCGGCTTCGCACAACCGCTCCACTATTTGCGGGCGGCTGGCGTTGGTGTTCAGATTGATAATGCCACGCGGGGTGCGCCGGCGAATCTCACGAATTGCGGCTTCAATCACATCACCGGCCAATAAAGGTTCTCCCTCGCAGCCCTGACCAAAGCTGACTACCGGACGAGGGGCAGTTTCCAGATGCGGCACTGTAAATTCTACAATTTCTTCGACCGTTGGGACAAAGGTAATGCGATCCTGTGAAGATTTGACATGCGTTTCCTGCGGCTGTTCGGAAATGCAGCCTATGCAAACAGCGTTACAACCCGGGCTCGTCGGGATGGGACACTCAAAACGGCCAAGGCTAAAATTACGCGCCGCCGGACAACAGTAGCGATCCACACAATTATCCAACAGATGATGTACCAACCGGTTATGCGGATAACGTTTTGCCATTTGCCGCCGCTGCCGGTCAATTTCGCGTTGGTCAAAGCCCTTAAGCTCCTGACGCTGATCGGGATCGATCCGCCCGCCGGCGACGACAAAGCCATTCCGCTGCCAGCCGATAGAGGTATAGTTATAAAGCGAAAGGCGTTGTGCGCCGGGTAAGGTCTGATAGGCGCTGCGATAGAATTGAACATAAGCCGGGGCCATAAAGCCGGAGACGGCAAAAACCGCTTGACCTTTATACTCCGGCACTTCTACAAATGCTTGGAGCTGCGGGTCGTAGCCGACAGGAATGCGCCCCGGCAAAACAAACAAGTCACTGCCATCCGGCAAATTGATCAACTCGTCTTTGGCCGGCAGAATCCGTTGCTTCAGGCGCATGCCGACCATTTTATATTCAGGTGTTTCAAAGACGTTACCCTGCGCATCACTGACGACAAGATACGGCATATTTTTTGTAATATTTGGGGTCATATTTTACATCCGAGCAAGATATGACATTTCTCCAAGAAATGTCATATCTACTTTCGATTCGGCTTGCCTGCGTTAGGTTTTCCAAATGGGTTGACGCCAAAAATCTGGATTTGACCGTTTCAGTGTATGCTTACAGGTTGACTTCCAGAGTTGGTAACAACTTTGCTTTTATATATTCAAAAGTGTCTTCGGGTGTGTCAGAGAAATGAAATAGGTTTAAATCCTCCGGGCTGATCATGCCCCAATCCACCAAAGCATCAAAGTTGATAATCTGCTTCCAGTAATCGCTGCCGTAAAGCACGACCGGGAGCACTTTTTTACGAATTTTTTGCGTCTGAACAAGGGTGAGAATCTCCAACATCTCGTCCATTGTCCCAAAACCGCCCGGAAAAACGATAAGCCCTTTGCCCAAATAGGCAAACCAGAATTTGCGGATAAAAAAGTAATGGAAATCAAAAGCCAATTCCGGTGAAATATACGGATTCGGATGCTGCTCGAAAGGTAGACTGATATTTAAACCAATCGATTTTCCGCCTGCTTCTACGGCGCCACGGTTTGCAGCTTCCATAATACCCGGCCCGCCGCCGGAGCAGACAATAAACTGACGGCTCTTGGCGCCGTGTTTTTCATAGAGCTCTTGTGACCAATGGGTAATTCGCTTAGCCACCTCCACAGCATCCCGATAATAAGCTGACATTTTTAGCGCAACTTCAGCGGCTTTCAGGTTTTTGGCGGCATCCGCCTGATTGGCGTCCGGCTGATCGGCATTGGCCTGGGCCCTGGCCAAATTATTCTGGGCGATTTCCGGCTCGGTGATTCGCGCCGAGCCAAAAAACACGATTGTATCTTCAATTTTATATTTTTTAAAACGGTCCTGTGGCTCTAAGTACTCGGCTAAAATCCGCAAGGTCCGGGCGCGCGGGCTGTTCATAAACTCTGTATTACGATAAGCTTTCTCAGTTTTTAGTTGTTTGGGCTCAACGATATGATTTGTCATGTGTCCTCCGTAAATTTTCCACTTATAGTTTTATTAATTAACGCTTTTCGGCGCAACTCGTGCGATACAAGATAATAAAAAAAAGCGTGATGAAGATTTATCTTCATCACGCCTTGATCATTTTGTCGGTCTATACCAGAGCCGGGCAATCAATCTTAGTTCTCGTTGGAGAGCGTAAAGGTCGTGCCAGCGGCGTTCTTCAAGCCCTGCGTTTTGCCATAACCAAGAATGGTGTAGTTGGTCGAGCCATAATCATCATGGTCATAGGCAACCGAACCTTGCAGAGCGGCAGTCCAAGTGGTCGCATAGGCACCAGCGGCAATTGCCGTCACACTGGAGTTGAACGGATTCTTGAAGTTCAAGCCAAAACCACCCTGCGGGATAGGCATAGTATAGAGAATAGCATCACCAGCATAGTTACCGACGTTTTGCACGGCATAGTCTTCGCATGACAACTGAGTTGTGTGCATGTTGGACTTGACGCTACCTTCTTTGGCACGGTCTTGCATACTAATGAAGTTAGGAATAGCAATTGCGGCCAAGATACCGATAATCACAACCACGATCATCAGCTCAATGAGTGTAAAACCTTTCTTGTTCATTTTGAACCTCCTTAAATTGGGTTTAACAACGCGGAAAACAGTTAATTTCGAACACTTTTACTATAAAGCAGATTCCGTGCCAATTTTGCCTTGCGCTGCTAAGGTGGATTTTAACTTGTTTCGTAATATATAGTTAAATACTGCTAGATGCTTTGGGGTCGAGCCCCGGCGCAGAAAAAGTCTTCAATATTGCTTTTGCATTTTGCAATATTCTTTGCATTTTACCGTTTCCGCCAAGGCTTGTTGGTATCTATTGACAGCAAGAGAGCCGCCATTTTGGTGGGGGAACAATGCCTTTACCCTATTGTATACACCGCTCTACGTCAATTACCGGAAACGGATGGATATCCAACCATAAAGAATAGGTTCGTCGATTAAGCAAGGAGGATTTGGTGGCCAATCAAGAAGTCAAATCAAAGATTCAGCAGCAAGACGATGTTCAGGCGGTGAAGGATTTAGCTGCGGCGCGTGAAAAGATCGAGCACGAAGTTTCAAAAGTCATTGTCGGCCAAAAAGAAGTAATTGAGCAAATGTTGGTCGCCCTGCTTTCTAACGGTCACAGCCTGATTGTCGGCGTGCCCGGTCTGGCCAAAACACTGTTGATTAAAACGCTGGCGGATGTGCTGGATTTGTCGTTTAATCGCATTCAGTTTACGCCGGATTTAATGCCGTCGGACATTACCGGCACCGATGTGATTGAGGAAGACCGCACGACCGGCCGGCGCGTTTTCCAATTTGTCAAAGGTCCGGTTTTTGCCAATATTGTCTTGGCCGACGAGATTAACCGGACGCCGCCCAAAACCCAGGCTGCCTTGCTGCAAGCCATGCAGGAACGACAGGTTACAGTTGGCGGCAAGACCTACGACCAAAATCATGCCAGTGAAGTTTACAAATTTCCCAAACCGTTTTTTGTCTTAGCCACGCAAAACCCGATTGAGCAGGAAGGCACTTATCCTCTGCCGGAAGCCCAGTTGGATCGTTTTATGTTCAATATTTCTATTACCTACCCGTCCTTTGCGGAAGAAACGGAAATTGTTAAATCAACCACCAGTGCTTTTCAGGATCGGGCGGAAAAGGTGCTGTCCGGTGCGGACATTACCCATCTGCAAAATTTGGTGCGCAAAGTCCCGGTAGCCGACCACGTCATTAATTATGCGGTGACACTGGCGCGCAAAACACGTCCCAAAGAAGCGGGCGCGCTGGATTTTGTCAAAGAATTTGTCAGTTGGGGAGCCGGGCCGCGCGCTTCACAGTATTTGATTTTGGGGGCTAAAACACGGGCAATTTTGCATGGCCGCCACACCCCGTCAACAGATGATGTGCGGGCGATCTGCCGCCCGGTGCTGCGCCACCGTATTGTTACCAACTTCAATGCTGAAGCCGAAGGTACCGACTCGCTTAAAATTATTGACCGACTGCTTGAATCTATTGACGAGACCAAAATCGCTAACTAAGGAGTGCGGAATTTTAATTTCGCCAAAAAATCATGTCCGATAATCGTACGTACCTGGACCCAAATACAATTTCCAAACTGGCACGAATGGACCTGAAAGCCCGCTTTGTGGTGGAAGGTTTTATCACCGGCTTGCACAAAAGCCCGTATCATGGCTTTAGCGTGGAGTTTGCCGAGCATCGTCAATATATGCCCGGCGACGAAATCAAGCATATTGACTGGAAAGTCTATGGGAAGACCGACCGCTTCTACATTAAGCAGTATGAAGAAGAGACCAATCTGAAGGCGCATATTTTGCTGGACGCCAGCGCTTCCATGGCGTTTCAGGCCGAAAAAGCGCTGCCTAAGCTGGAGTACGGTTCCTATCTGGCGGCGTCATTGGCTTATTTGATGCTGCGGCAGCAGGACGCAGTCGGCCTGGTGACCTTTGATCAAAATATTCGCACGCTTATCCCGCCGAAAGCGGCTCTGAATCACATTCATCTGATTCTGGGCGAATTAGACCGGGTTAAAGCGGGCGGCCAGACGAAAGTAAGCAGCACGTTTCATCAATTAGCTGAGAAAATCAAGCGGCGCGGTTTGATTATTGTCATCTCGGACTTGTTCGACAACCCGACCGAAGTGCTGGCCGGGCTAAAGCATTTTCGCCATCGTAACCATGAAGTGATCGTGTTCCATGTCCTGGATCGCTATGAACATGAGTTTCCCTTTGACCGCGAAGCTATTTTTGAAGATATGGAGACCGGTGAGCGTATTTTGACCCAGCCGTGGCAAATCCGGGCGGATTATCAGCAGCAAATTCGCGACTTAACCCGCTTTTACAAGCTGAAATGCCGCGAGCATTTGATTGATTACATGCCGCTCGATACGACATCTTTCTACGACATTGCCCTGTTAGCCTATTTAAGTAAGCGCCAAAAATTGCATTAGGCGCAAAACGCGTAATTGCTCAAAAAGCGTGGGCAACCTTGCGAAGGCTTTACTGCAAAACTTGTGAAAGCGTGCACTGAAGCCTTCGCAAGGTTCGGTCTACCATCACTTTTTGAGCAATTACCAAAACGCATTGGTTTATGGACGAAAGCGACAGCAAAAAGGCCGACTAAAAAGTCGGCCTTTTTTATTTGCCAGCGCAATAATTGCTTCAATTGTGGTGTTCTCGAATTAGTAGGAAGTCTTTAGATCCAACCCATTCATGGTATTGGCTTTGAGCGTCCAAATTCGCAAACTGCCGGGTGTCGCTTCGACTTGAAACGGCTGACCGGTTAAGTTATCCAGCGGCGGTTGGGCGATGTCTGCCTGACCCTTGTTCTGCAAAAGAAAGAGAAGCATGGTCAGACGAGCGCGCGCCTCTTCCTTACGTTCGGTGGCGCCGGCAAAATTTGGCAAAGCTATGCTCAATAAAATATTACCCAGCGGATTGCTGTGTAACAGCGGATAACGGTACTCTTGCTCAAGCGTCATACTCAGGGTGTGCAGTTTTTCAGCGCTGATGTAAAAATCGAGATTGCACAAGGCGATCAGCTCGAAAAAATAGTCCTCAATGGCCTGGTTAGTTTTATCTGAATCAAAAAATGGCCAGTCCGTCAGGCGTGTTTGGCGGAAAACCTGCTTTAGTGTGCCGCCAAAAAGGGAAGTGTTATCACTATCCGGCAGGGTCAAATTCTCCGGCGCTTTAGCGGATTGAAAGGCCGTTGTAAGGGATAGGGCTTCATTCTTACAGGCGGATTTTAAGGCATCGGTTAACCGGGCTCGAACGGTTTCGATCTCAAAAAATAGCGAATCGTCGGCTTGAAGCGCCAGATTCGGGAAATGGTTCAGATGGCCTTGGACCGTAATTCCAGCTAAAACAAAGCCGGCTGTTGTTTGAATCAGCGTTTGCTCGCCCGCCAAATAATTATCCAGCACCCGCCATAAACGCAAGCTGCGCCTGGCTGCCTGCGACATATCCGTGTTGACTAAACGGCCCAACAGGATGCACTCGGCTTTGTATACGTTCTGGATATGTAGAAAATGTGGCAGGGGCATATTGGGATGATCCAACCCATGGAATGAAAACGGTTCGGTCGCCAGTGTTTCCAGAAAGGTGTTGTTGAGCGAATCAACGGCAGCCAGCGCTTGTTCGACCGCGCTGCTATCCGTTTTTTGCCCGACAAAAGCATCTCCCAGAACCTGATAATGAGGCTCAGCCTCCGTCGGTGACACATAGTCTAAAAAGTAGCTGTAACCGGCCCGTTCTTCTATCGAAACCTGGGGTGGGACGATTCGCTGATTATAGGGCGGTGTTTTTGGCAGACTGATCAGAGTATAGCCGGTCAAAATCAAAAGGAAAGCCCAACCGGCCAGGGAAACCATGATTAACATGACATGCCAAATTAAGCGCACAATGCCCTTTAGTTTGGCATCATACCGACGACAGGTTAACAACGCCGTCGCGGCCATTAAGCCTTGAACAAAGTATTCATCAAAAGCCGCGCCCCCG
This sequence comes from uncultured Gemmatimonadota bacterium, assembly GCA_964404765.1. GTDB lineage: Bacteria > 4572-55 > 4572-55 > 4572-55 > 4572-55 > CAYOLL01. The sequence goes on from CAYOLL010000027.1 coordinate 24,620, forward strand.
AACAAAATTGTGTTAAAAATCAGTAAGATGATAATCGCCAGGCCACTGGCCAAAAAAAACTTGGTTCTTAGCGTCATTCCTTGCGTGGGAACATTTTCTAAATCACCCATGGTGCTGTATCTCCAATTTCAGGCTTCGTTGGAATTGCCGGGTAAGGTTTTGTTAATCAAGGCGCTTAATTTGGCTTGTATTTCGGCGGGATCGGTAGTTTGGCCTAACTCTTGTTGCAATTTAACGAGATCGCCGGTTACTTTCATCTGGGTTTGCATGGCGCTGCCGGCCGATTTGATCTTGGCTTCCTGGGCTTTGGCCGCGATCTGATCTTGGGCGCTGCCATCAAAAAGCGAGCGCGTCGTTTCGACCAGGCGAATCAGAATGGTATAAACCAGGTCGGCGGAAAAGCCGCCCAAAATCGCCAGCAGCGGGCGAATAATGCCTTTTTGAATCATTGGATTATCTCCCATGGCGTCGTCCGATATAAACACGGCCAGAATCAGGCCGGAGATCAGGCCCATGAAGAAGCGAATCCAATACGAGGCTTGATGCGTCGGATCAAACGTGCCGTTGGTGATGTAGGTGTTGGCTTTATAAAGCGCGGCAAACGATGCGCCCAGGCCGGCTGAGGCCAAAAAGAAAACCAGGTTGATTAAAAGGGAAATTCCCCCATCGGATTCGTAAATATTGCCGGCATCCGCCTTGACGTAATCGGAAATGGACAGCCCAACAAACAACGCCAGCGAAACGATGGAGACAATCATCAACTGCCGCACCAGCGCTACCGGTCCAAGGAACTTCATCAGGCTGGAGGCTTCCTGCTCCATGTCCAGCAGCAGAATGGTTTGCGGCGTGGCCGGCTCGACTATTTTGACCAAACGATCGTGGGACGAGACCAGGTCATCGATGGCGTGCCTAGCCGGTTTTGGCGCTTTAGGGTCGGTGACCGGCGTGTTTTCGATTTCGGCCTCAAACGATTCGATTGTGGTAATTATATCAGCCGGAACGGTCTTGCCTTTTGCCAAACCGAACTCGGCCATCGCCCGACATTCCAGATAGAGTTGACGACGCAAACTCAAGTTTGCGTATGGGTTCACTTTTTTCTCGGCCATAATTTCCTCTTTTTCAATTGTTCATAAGGCAGTTAAATTTAAAGAATTTCCTATGTTATCATGTTATCGGATGAGGCGTATATATTAATGCTAAGTTGCTTTCTAAATTACAGCATGTCCCCGGCACTTGAGGCACAGCCAAGTTTTGGACAGCATCACTTTAAAAGTGCCGGGGACATTGGCGCACTTTTGATCGCAAGTTCGCATAAGCGCTTCACTCCGAAAGTTTCTACACGCCATCTGTCGGGACGGGGTGATGCAGTTCTTCACGAATTACCCGCCGCAGTGTTGCCTCCAAAGCATCGCGCTCCCATGCTTGTCGCAAAATGTCATTAATCAACGTATGATAACCACGTTTGCCGGCTTTCGCCTTGAAATATTCGACAAGTCCCGTATCGAGTTGAATCGTGACACGCTGCTTGCGTGGCGCAGGTTTGAGTCCTACGCGAAATGTTGCGCGATTCAAATCCGCTTGCGTTACTTTTGGATATTCGTCCAGGTTGTCAGAGATTTGTGAAGAAGATAGTTTGCTCATCTTTGTCGGCCTCTCGCATCGAAATGATCCGAATTTCTTCAATAGTTTCAGTATGCACAATCACTACGACCCTTTCGCTCAATAGTCCGAGCGTGACCCAGCGTTGCTCACCATAATGCTCACGGTCATCTTCAAAAGTAAAGGTTGGACCATCGAAAATTCGGGCTGCGTCCGCAAAATCCATTCCATGCTTTTTCAGGCTGGCTTGGCGTTTGGGTTCGTGCCAAGTAAATCGCATACAAATTCAAACTTTCAAAAAATTTGTAAACTTTAGTGCTTTCGTGACTTTGTGGCGCATCTTTGCATTAAATATCGACAACTTCCACCAGATGATACTGCTTCTGCCCCTTGCGCAGCACAAAAAAATGACCGTCAATGGTCTGGGCCAGACCGACCCGCGCCTTCACGTCGCTTTGGCGAAGATTGTTGACATAAGCGCCGCCGTTTTCCAGCAATCGGCGGGCTTCGCTTTTGGATGAACACAGCGCGGTTGTCACAAACAGATCGATCGCGCTCACGCCATCACCTTCAAAATCCGTTTTGGGCAGTTGATTCCGCGGCACATCGCCAAAAATGTCCTTGATTTCACTGCTGCTCAAGTCGGCCAACTCCTGCCCGAATAAGGCTTGCGACGCTTTTTGGGCGCGGGCCAGCGCCGTTGGGCCGTGCGTTAGCGCCGTCACCAATTCGGCCAGTTTGTACTGGGCCAGGCGTTTTTCCGGGGCGGCTTGGTGGGATTCGGTCAGTTCGGCGATTTCCGTCTCAGTCAGCCAGGTAAAATACTTGAGAAATGTGATGGCGTCTGCATCAGTGGCATTCAGCCAGAATTGGTAATAGCGATAGGGCGAGGTGAGTTCGGCGTCCAGCCAAACAGCGCCGCTTTCGGTCTTGCCGAATTTGACGCCGCTGCTTGATGTCACCAGCGGAAACACCAGGCCATGCGCTTTGACCCCGCGCAGCCGGCGAATCAATTCAATGCCGGCGGTGATGTTGCCCCATTGATCGCTGCCGCCCATTTGCAGTGTGCACTTGCAGCGGTCGTACATCTCCAGATAGTCGTAGGATTGCAGCAACATGTAGCTGAATTCGGTAAAGGAAATGCCTTCTTCCTGCTCCATGCGTTTTTTGACCGATTCTTTGGCCAGCATGTAATTGACTGTAAAATATTTGCCGATGTCGCGCAGAAAGTCAATCGCTTTAATGGACACCAGCCATTCGGCGTTATTGATGATGCGGGCCGGATTGGTTTTGACTTCAAAGTCGAGAAAGCGGTTCAACTGGGCTTTAATCCCTTGCAGATTGGCCTCGGTTTGCTCCAGGGTCAACAGTTGTCGCTCTTGGGTTTTGCCGCTGGGATCGCCGATCAAGCCCGTGCCGCCGCCGACGATGCCGATCGGCGAATGCCCCATGCGCTGCAAACGGGCCAGGCACATGATCGGCAGCAGCGAGCCTACATGCAGGCTGGCCGCGGTCGGGTCAAAACCGATGTAGGCGGTTAGTTTTTCTTTGCCGGCCGCTTCCTCCAAAGCTTCGGTGGTGTCGTGCACCAGGCCACGCCAACGGAATTCTTGGACGAAATTCACATTTTACCTCCTTCTTGAGTAATGCCAATTTGTTGAGCCTAAACCATCGCAGTTTTTTCGGTTACGGCGTGATGTTCAAATGGCGCTGCCGCCGGCCATTGATTGGCCAACTCATACCTGGCCGATGAACAGTTGCAGCCTCGGAATAAACCTAACAGGTTTTTAAAACCTGTTAGGTTTGCAAAGCTGCGTATCTTACGCCGTCTTTTCGACCATCGGCACGGTCTTCTCGACGAATTTAAAGCCTAAGCCGGACAATTCGGCCAGGATCGGCTCGTAGATTGACGGATGCGTCGGCAGATGGCAACCGGTTAGCGGCAAATCGCCTTGCAGAATAATTTTTACCGCCAGGGCTGCCGGCAGGCCGACCGTCTTGGCCATGGCTGTAAAACCGCCTCTTTCGCCGTATTCGATAAAAGTTGAGGTGATGTTGACTTTGCGCCCGTCGGGATACTCCACATCGGCATCGTGGAGCAGGATGACCATATCACGGCATTGCGGCGTTAAAGCCAATTTTTTATTGAGCAGGTGGGTCATCATTTCCGCGGCGGTTTCGCCTTCGGAGTCGATTTTCTCGTTGGAGAAAAGACCGAGCCAGCGCATGTTCTCCATAATCCGACCGGTCGGGCTGACATTCAAAAAGCTGGCCACGCGGTCTTCCAGATCGACGCCGTGCGCCAGATGCGGCATGAACATTTCCACGACTTCGGCGTAGGTGCGTTCCTTAAGATTGGGGATGCGCAGCTTTTCGTTGGGCAAGCCGATGCGGACGATGTTCAGCCAAGTTTCGCTCCAGCCGGGCCAGCGCAGCGTACCGCGAATCATGGTGCGGGCGTGCTTAAGTCCGAAAGTCTGCTGGTACGACAGCGAGTCGCGGTTGGGATAGGCTTCCAGCACGCCGATACCGTCCACTTCCACCGGCCAGGTATGGCGGAACAATTGATGCCAGGGCACGACTTTGATATAGCCTTTTTCCAGGTATTGCGCGCCGTACTCGCCGGCCATGACCACGTTGCGCGGATTCCAGGTGATCACATACTTGAGCGGGTTGGTGATCGAATCCGGAGCCGGGATGCCGCTGCCATACGAGCGGAACGCCGTGATAATGCCGTTGTCTTTGCGGATGCGGCTGATCATGGCCATGGCTGACATGTGGTCGATGCCGGGATCGAGGCCATTTTCGCATAGAATGAGGACGCCGTGCCGCATGGCATCCTGCGACATGTCCCGCAATTGCTGATCCCGATACGAAACCGTCACCAGATGGGCGCCGTGCTCGATACAGGCCCGCGCTACCAAATGTTGATAGGTCGGCGGAAGCATGTGGACAACCACATCGGCCTTCGATATCTGCATATTCAGCATATCACCGTCATGAATATCAAAATAGATGGCATGGCCGCGCGGATGGTTGTCAACCCGCTCCTGGGCAAGCTTCCAGTTACGGTCGCCGACGGTTACAAACCAATCATATTTTTCGGCGTTTGTGAGCAGATAGTCGATCATGTACGGCGAGCTTTGACCCGCTCCCAGAATTAAAATTCGTTTCATAACAGGCTCCTCTTCGTTTGACGGGGTAACATAAACAATCTTGCGAAAGCCCGACGCAAGATGTATGAATCAGGCATTAAAAATGTCGCAAGTTAAAATAAACAGACACTTTTTTGAAAACTCCAATTTACAGCATCCCAACTTAGTTTGCCAGTCCTAAAAAACAAACCGGCGTAAGAAAAGGCAAACTTTTTTGTGGATATTCACGCGCTGTCGCTTGCGATTATCGGATACCGTGCAAAAATGTGCATGACAATGGCGCTTATTTTATGTATCATACGCTCAATGTTATTCAGTTAAAGCTAACTTGCAATCAAAACTGCGGTGTCATCTTGAGCGGAGTCGAAAGATGCTTCGGCTTCGCTCAGCATGACCGCAATATAGAAAGCAAAATAGCATAAGTACATTACGCGCAAGGCCGGATTGTCATGCTGGAAGCATCTTTTTTCAAAAATTACACTGTGCTTGATTCGAAAGGGATTCTTTCAGAATGACAATTTGTTAGCGTTCCTTAACTTAATGACATTGATCATAGATCTGGCAAGCTTCAAAATTTATGGCCAGTTTTTTGCAATATTCCCGCGACGTTTAATGCACAAGGTTTATCGCGCCTTTCCATAGCGCGGTAAACCGCAACTGTAGCGCGAATCGTCTTATTCGCGCGGGGATGCGATTTAGGCAAATCGCGCTACATTTCCTCAACATTTAACATTCTCGCGCACCACGCAACTGTTTGGGAGTAATTTTACAAATCTGTTTCATGAGCCGAATATTATTTTTTAAAAATCCGCACTGACCCACACTGACCCGCATTCTATAATCACTTCTTGTATTAAATTTTGGAAAAACCATGCGTCAACTTTTACCTGACTTTATTGTCCACCAATATCAGCAGCGGCGCTTTCAAGGCCAGTTGCATGCGCTGACCATGTTTATCGATATTTCCGGCTTTACCCGCATGACCGAAACCCTTATGACCGGCGGCGAAGAAGGCGCAGAAATCCTGTCCGACATTCTGAACAGGTTATTTACCGATCTGGAAAACGCCGTCTATGGCTATGGCGGCTTTATTTCCACATTTGCCGGCGACGCTTTTACGGCCATTTTTCCTGAAGATGAGAAATCCCATGTCGTGCGCGACGGTTTTGCGAGTGCTTTTGCCATTCAAGCGGTATTCCATAATCACTGCAAGCAACATACCAAGTTCGGCGACTTTGAGTTTGAAGCCAAGATCGGCCTGTCGCATGGGTTGGTTGAATGGGGCATTGTCGGTGGTGAAGACAAAGCCTACTTTTTTCGTGGCCAGGCCATTGACGCCTGTGCCGCCGCCGAGCATCACGCCGTTGCCGGCGAAATCCGGTTGCATCCCGATCTTAACTTTGACATACTGGCCGATCAAGTTGAACTAACGCTTGAGGCTGAAGGTTTTCATCGCTTAATCGGTCTGGCAAATCCGCCCGAAAGCCGGCCTATCCACCTGGTCGATATTCCCGGTCAGGTGGCGGAATCTTTTTTGCCGGAAAGCGTGTGCAATTTTAATGCGATGGGTGAGTTTCGTAATGCCGTCTCTATTTTTGCTTCAATTTCCGCCTTTGATCCGGCTGGATTTCCCATCACTGCGTTGTCGAGTCTGGTGACGCTGATGTTTCGGCGGATCAAACAATTTGGCGGTTATTTTAACAAAATTGATTTTGGCGATAAAGGCTGCGTTGCCCTATGCGTCTTTGGCGCGCCGACGGCCTACGAGCGCAATCTCGACCGGGCGCTGGATTGGATCTTGGCTGTCAAAAGCGACCTGCTGAGCATGTCCACCGACGCGCCGCTTATTATCAAAATGGGCGTGGCCTACGGAGCGGGCTATGCCGGCATCATCGGCGGACCGGGCCGTTGTGAATACACGGTTATCGGTGATGTCGTCAACCTGTCATCGCGCTTGATGGTCAAAGCTCCGGCTTATGAAGTTTGGGTATCGGAGGCTGTTTTTGCCCGGGTCAATCATGCTTTTGATTTGCAAAAGCAAGGTGAGCATGTTTTTAAAGGCATGGTTGCGCCGCAGTCAGTCTATCGTCTGGACAGCAAAAAAGTGCGAGCGGAGAAGCACTTTTCCGGCCAATTTGTCGGTCGAACCGCCGAAATAGCCGCCGTCGAAAATGCCTTCAAACCCTTATGGCGCGGACAATCCGGCGGCGTTGTCCATATTTACGGCGAGCCGGGCGTGGGCAAATCGCGCTTTGTCTTCGAACTCAAGCAGCGTTTCCCGGCCGCCCAATGGCTGTTTTTGCCTTGCGATGGCATTATTCGCAAACCTTTTAATCCGCTGGATCACTTCTTCTATCGTTTTTTTCAGCAGAGCGCCGGTCAAACGCCGGAAAAGAATCGCAAACGTTTTGAGATTGGCTATAACTTGTTGATTCAAGCGGCGCATGACCCGGCTATTCGGGCCGAGTTGACCCGGCTTAAGTCGATTCTGGCCGGATTTTTAGGCCTGCCGAATCCAGGTGAATTATACGAACAGTTAGACGCTAAGCTGCGCTTTGAAAATACGCTGTACGCCTTCAAGGAAGTTTTTAAAGCCATCAGCCTGCGCCAGCCGGTCATCATCGAGTTGGAAGACATGCAGTGGATCGACGATGTCAGCAGGCAGGCATTTGCCGTGATCTGCCGCAACATCGAGGACTTCCCCATCTGCGTGCTGGGCATTGGCCGCTACTTTGACGATCGCAAAAAGCCGCGCCTGCAGGTGGAAGCCACGCCGGTGGAAATCGACCTGAACACGCTGCCGGAGCATGAAGTGACGCTCTTCATCAATTCGCGCCTGGAGGGCACGGCCACGCCCGAACTACTGCGCAGCCTGAGCGAGAAGACGCAGGGCAATCCCTTTTTTCTGGAACAGACGATCCAGTATTTTCGTGAGACAGGTCTGATTCGTCCAACCCAGATTAATCCGGCCATGTGGGAATTGAACACTGCCGTGGCTGTCAGCATTCCGGCCACGATTACCGACCTGCTGATCGCCCGTATTGACCGGCTGTCGGATCGACTTAAGCAGATTACTCAAACCGCGTCGGTGATCGGCAAAGAATTCGATGTACAATTGCTGTCCGATGTCATCCTGGCCCTGGACGCCAACGCCGAAACCGACCTTAAAATCATGCTGCACAGCGGCGAAGACGAGAATTTGTGGACGATTCTGGCCGAGTTGCGCGGCATCTTCAACCACGCCTTGCTGCAAAACACCGCCTATCACATGCAGCTTACCCAACGGCGGCGTGATTTACACAAAATCGTAGCCGAATGTATCGAGCGCCTGGCGCCCAACCTGGAAAAGGTCTATGCCGATCTGGCCCTGCACTACGAGCGCGCCGAGGTGGACGACAAAGCCCGCGAGTACCTGAAAAAAGCCGCAGATTACTCCAAAGACCGCTTTGAGAATGAGAAGGCGATTGAGTTGTATGACCGGCTGCTGGCGTTGTTGGAGAAAGGGTTTGGAGTAACGCAAGGGCAAATTTCGGCAATCGATATCCAACCGCACAATCAATTTTTATTGGAACTCTATGGCGACGCGGCCGGCAGCAAAGGCGATATACTCAAACTTATCGGACGTTATGCAGATGCCCTTGAAATTTTAGCTATTGCCGAAGCGATAGCAGAAAAAGTAAACGATATTGGTCGTTTTGGCTCTATTTTGAGCACAATCGGGCTTATATATTACAGTCAAGGCGACTATAATCAAGCGGCAGTCTACTATGAAAAACGACTTAGGCTGAGCGAAAGCGCCGGTGACACAAGCGGAGTTGCAACGGCTAAAGGATATATTGGCGGAGTTTATTTGGCAAAAGGATTGTTAAAGGAAGCAGTCGACTGTTTTGAAGTAAAGCTAAAACTTAGCCAGGAATTACAAAACAAAAAGGAAATTGCGATTGCTTTGGGCAACATTGGAATGGTTCATGACATGAAAGGAGAACACGACCGCGCGCTTGATATGTACGAACGACAGCTTGCAATGTCAAATGAAATTAGTGACCGCCTGGGTCTGTCCAATGTTAATATCAATAAAGGGTGCGTTCATTACGCGCTCGGCCAATTGGAAGCCGCCCGGCATTGTTTTCAAACAGCCCTAACCTTGTCTACGGAATTAGGTTATAAAAGAGAAATCGCCATCGCAACAGGCAATTTAGGCGAGGTTTACTGTGAGTTCGGACAGTATGAAGAAGCAATTTCGTGTTTAGAAAAACGCTATGCAATTAGTGAGGAGTTGGGCGAAAAAGCTGGAAAGGCCCTTGCATTGGGCTTCTTGGGCATTGTTTATCACAAAAAAGGAGAGAATATAGCTGCTTTAGATTGCACGGCTCAGGCGCTTCAAGTGGCAACAGAATTAGAAATGGATTACGACATGCTCCCTTTTTTGGTGGAGAAGGCTGAGTTACTTTATGAAGCGCAACGAATCGTTGAGGCCGCAAATTCGATTCAGGACGCAGTTGATTTGGCGACTAATACAAACCAATTTCAGTTTTCATTTAGGTTATCGCTGCTTCAGGCAAAAATTGCATTACCAAGCTTAACGGATATAGAAAAAATGTTTACTCAATTCACCGAACCGGAAGAGCAAGCGTTATTAAATTACGAATTTTGGCAGTTTAATAAGGATGAGACGAGCCGCCAAAAAGCTTATGAACTCTACCGCTCATTATATGACACTTTTGGCAAATTTGATTATAAACGGAAGTTGGACGTACTAAGCCCGGTAAATGGATATTATTAAATATAGAAAGGAGAATGTTATGCGCTTTTTAAAATTGATTGGTTTTAAGCCAATTTTTGTAATTGTCTTGTTTTTACTGCCGCAAGCCCTGTTAGCTCAGGACGAAGGGGTTAATGTTGTCAACAGCGCCAAGGATACACTGATACAAGTTAATGACGCCGGTGTGTCTGTGCCGCTGGGTGTCTCAGCATCGCGTGTTTCGCGCAGTTTTCGGGTTCACGGCGGCGCAACGCGTGAGGAGGATGTAACTTATTTTAGTGTCAGCACCGCCGGGAATGTTGGTATCGGCACGGATAATCCGAGCGCGGCGCTCCACGTAACGGGCGGCAATTCTTTTTTTCAAGGCATGTCGTCAAGTGACACCTTAATGAACGTGGGCGATACCGGCATTAATGTTTCTTTGGGCGACGGTTCGAATCGCGTTTCACGTAGTTTTCGGGTACATGGCGGGGCAACCCGGGCTGGCGATACGTTTTTTAGCATCAATGAGAATGGCAATGTGGGAGTTGGCACGGATAATCCTGCTGCCGCTTTTCATGTAACCGGCGGTTCTTCCTTGTTTGAAGGAGCATCTGTTGGCGATACGTTAATGAATGTTAACGATGACGGCGTAAATATCGCCCTGTCTGAAGGACGTGTTTCACGCAGTTTTCGGGTGCATGGCGGGGCAACCCGATCAACTGCGTCCCTTTTTTCCGTCAATAGCAGCGGCTTTATCGGCATCGGCACGGACGACCCGTTAGAATTGCTGGACATCGACGGCGGCGGCATCAATATCGGTCGCACCGACCGCGAAAATCCCGGTACGATGCGTTGGACCGGCGAGGATTTTGAAGGCTTTGACGGCGGGCAATGGCGATCATTTACCGCCACTGGTTCGGGCAGCGAGCTGTGGCAGACCAATGCGCATGGTGTACACTATACGGGCGGCAAGGTTGGCATCGGGACGCCGTACCCCTATCTTCAACTAACGGTTCAGGGCGACGGGATCGGGCTGCTGAATCAAAGCGGCAACCCGCGCGCTGTTATCGGCGCCTTTGCCGATGGAGAATTCGAGATGGGCTACTTGTCCTTGTACGGCGCGCATAACCGGGAAACGATTGTTATGACCACCAACAGCGCCAACACCAATACCGGTTATATCGCCGTCATGGATTCCAACTACAATTACGGAGCCGTCATGTATACCGAGGATAGCGGCGCCGGCCTTTTTGCGACGCATGGCCCCAACCGCAGTGTCAATACCTGGATCGGTTCACACTATGACAACCCTGACTTCGGTTTTATCGGGGTGGAAAATGCGCAGGGCTGGGATCAGGTCGAGCTTAAAGTATCACCCGTTCCGGACCAAACCGCGACGGGCGTGGGTGAACTGGCCTTATACGGCCCCAATGGCTCCAGAAATGTTCTGCTCGGTAACTTCGGCAAGCGGCCTGACAACGGATTGGTGGGCGTGTTTGACGAATTCGGCGTAGAACAGGCGGCTATTTGTGTCAACGATAACGGTCTGGGCGAAATCTACGGCGATGTCCTGAATGTGCCGATTGGCAGCGGTTTTCGTGCAAATAGCGAGATCGTCTATTCCAGCACAGTGGGTCCGGAAGCCACGATCTTTATACGTGGTACAGCGCAATTGATTAATGGCCGGGCCACGCTAATTTTACCGGATCATTTCCGAAGCGCGGCGGATGAAAACCGGCTGACCGTTCAACTGACCCCGCTGTCGGCCGATTCAAAAGGCTTAGCGGTTGTTCAAAAATCACTTGGCGGAATCATGATTCGAGAGCTATTGGCCGGAATCGGTAACTATGCCTTTGATTGGGAAGTCAAATGTGTTCGCAAAGATCAGCTTAATTTTCAAGTGGAGCGCGAAAAAAGCGCTTCACGCACCGCTTCTCCGCAGAGATCGCCACGTCGTGTAGCGGTTCCCACCGAAATTCCGAAACCTTATTTAGAATAGAAAGGAGAATGTTATGCGCTTTTTAAAATCGACTGGCTTTAAGCAAATTTTGGCACTTGTCTTGTTTTTACTGCCGCAAGCCTTGTTAGCTCAGGACGAAGGCGTCAATGTTGTCAACAGCGCCAAGGATACACTGATACAAGTTAATGACGCAGGCGTGTCTGTGCCGCTGGGTGTCTCAGCATCGCGTGTTTCGCGCAGCTTTCGGGTTCACGGCGGCGCAACGCGTGAGGAGGATGCAACTTATTTTAGCGTCAGCACAGTCGGGAATGTCGGTATCGGCACGGATAATCCGAGCGCTGCGCTCCACGTAACCGGCGGCAGTTCTTTTTTTCAAGGCGCTTCCTCAAGCGATACCTTGATGAACGTGGGCGATTCCGGCATTAATGTTTCTTTGGGTGACGGCTCGAATCGTGTTTCGCGCAGTTTTCGGGTACATGGCGGGGCCACGCGGGCTGGCGATACGTTCTTTAGTATCAATGAGAATGGCAATGTGGGGATCGGCACGGATAATCCTGCTGCCGCTTTTCATGTAACCGGCGGCGCCTCTTTGTTTGAAGGAATAGCCGTCGGAGACACGTTAATGAATGTTAACGATGACGGCGTAAATATCGCCCTGTCTGAAGGACGTGTTTCGCGTAGTTTTCGTGTGCATGGCGGGGCAACGCGCTCAATCGCGCCCTTCTTCTCCGTCAACAGCAGCGGCTTTATCGGCATCGGTACCCATGACCCTGTGGAATTGTTGGATATTGACGGCGGTGGCATCAATATCGGTAACACGACGCGCAACAACGCTGGCTCCATCCGCTGGACCGGCGCGGACTTTGAAGGCTTCAACGGTCAGGCCTGGAAGTCGTTTACTTCCGGCAGTGGGGATACAACCGGCTGGCGGCAGACGACGGTATCCGGCAGAAAAATTCTATACACAACCGATAATTACGTCGGTATCGGCACGTCAAATCCGTCTAACAAATTGGATGTTCGGGATGAATGGATTGGCGCATCGGCATCCAATGACAATTATATAAAGGCGGAAATGGGTCCGATTTTTGCCAAAAACGGAACTAAGAGTTATGGTTATATGGGCGTTTACGGCGCCACTGCCGCAGGATACCCGCTGGCGGCGATGACTGCGGTCTATGACACCGTTTCGCCGGGAGAACGGGGCTGGATGGGCGTTTTTAACAAAAACGGTTTTGCCAGAGCCCGCATGTTCGCATCCGCTGACGACGCCGGTGTTATTTTACTCACCGGTCAAAACAATCGGGATAATGTGCTGATCAGTTATCTGAGCGGTTTTCCTAATAATGGCTGGATGGGCGTTCAGGGCAGCGGCGGTTACGGTGATGATGGTGTTCGGATTTATGTCAATCCCTTCGACGCCGGGCAAATCGATCTATTCGGGCGCAGCGGCAGATGCTTTATCCTCATCGGTCAAAACGGCGGCAACCCTAACCTGGGCCATATCGGTGTCGCTGATACCACCGGGGCTTTGCGCGCCCGGATGTATGCCACCGCCGACGGCAAAGGCTATTTAGTCGGCACAGTTATCGCCAGCCAGATGGAATACCCGGGCCGAGCTAATGAGGAAATCTGGTATGGCGGCATGGTTGGGCCGGAAGCGGCGGCTTACGTGCGGGGGACGGGTCAATTGATAAATGGTCAGGCAAGGATTACGCTGCCGGATCATTTTGTTTCTGTCAGCGATTTTAATACAGGCATGACCGTGCAGCTTACGCCGTTGTCGGCGGAATCGAAGGGTCTGGCTGTGATCGAAAAAGGCGCGGGTGGTCTGGTTGTGCGCGAGTTATTTAGCGGCACAGGCAACTATCAATTCGATTGGGAAGTCAAATGCGTCCGCAAGGATCAACGGGACTTTCAAAGCGTTCGGGCTAAAGATGAACTCATCGCGCCGGAGTCATTACCGGCCGCCGCCGCCCAATCCGACGGCGTCCGCTTAGCAAACGATGCTATGCTGCGTCGGAATCAACCCCAATAAGTTGTTGAATTAAAGGAGCTATTTATGCGAGCTTATCTGCTTTTATTTACGCTGTTTTGGCCGCTGTCTATCGCCGCCCAGACATCTTTCCAAATCGGCCCCAACTTCAAAGTCGCGTCCAGCCAAACAACGGCGCTGACGCTGACCGGCGATTGGGTCAACTCCGGCGAGTTTGACGGCAACGCCATCTTTAACGGCACGACGCCGCAACAGATTATCAGCCCGGACCCGGAAACCTTTCGGCAATTGACGATTGATAACCCGACAACCGTGACCCTGACCGCTAATATTTTTGTCGAAGAGGAACTTTCACTGCTCCAGGGTCAATTGGACAATACGGATAATGCGATTACGCTCTCGGATAGTGCGCTGTTCGATCAACAAAATGGCGAAATTGCCAATGTGCCGGAATTTACGGGACTCATCAACTTAGCCTTTCGCGGCACGGAACCGATGAGTTTGGGCGACAGACTCCCGGAGGGCGTCCGCGAGGTCGGCCGCATTTTGATCGGCAACCCGGCAGGCGTCACGCTGGATCGCAGCATCACCATCCATCGCGACCTGACGTTTGAATCCGGCAAACTCTTTACCTCCAGCGAAGATACGGTGACATTAGCCGGAACTGTCGCTGATGCCGACCCGATGCCGGGCGGGCGTGTTATCGGCGAGGCTGAGGGTAGTTATCTGGTCGGTAATCTGTATGTCCGCCGGTTTGTCTGCGGCAATGCCGACGATTTTGGCGGGCTTGGCCTACGGATCAACAGCGGGGCAACCGACATAGGTTATGTGAGCGTGCTGCGCGTCACCGGCTTACTGGCCGAGCGGTTTATTTTCAATCAGCCGAGCATTTTACGCTATTGGCAAATTGCCGCGGATCGGCCTTCGGTCAATGATCGGCAACTGACGTTTGCCTGGGTCTCGGATGATGACAATGGCCTCGATTTGTCGCAGGCGCAGATTTGGCGCACGGACGATAATAGCGCCTGGCGTTCGGCCGGCTTTGTGGGAGATGCCGCCGTCAGTCGAACCATCACCGCGCCAACACGCACTTTCTCCACCTGGACTGTTAAGTCCTATCAACCCAGCGGTTTTTCCGGCGATTTGGACGGCGACTTTCGCTCGGATGAATGGGATGTGGCTTTGATCGCCCATTATGTCTTGTTTGAATTCGGCTTGATCAATTCGCAAAAGATTTTGGCCGATCAGGACGGCAACGGCGTTTTGGATATTTTGGATGTGATTTCCCTGGCCGACCGGCCGCGCTGAGGCTGTTATGTTCTTCTGGACAAAACCAAAAATTACCTCAATCTCTACAAAGCTAAAATTGTATGAACAATCTCATCCCGCAATTTATCCACGATAACTTCAAGGCCGGCGTTTATACCGGGGACTTTGAGGCGATTTCGCTTTTCATCGATATTTCGGGCTTTACCGCCATGACCGAGTCGCTGATGGCGCACGGTAAAGAGGGCGCCGAAGTTTTGGCCGAAACGCTGATAAATGTTTTTGATCCGTTAGTCGAAGTCGTTTATGGTCATGGCGGAATTATTACCACCTTTGCCGGTGATGCCTTTACCGCCTTATTCCCCTTGATGGAAGATTCATCTTTAAACGCCAACGCACCGCTAAGCGCGACGGCTGCCGCGCATTTTATCCAACAAAATTTTGTCGAAAAACCAACGCGGCCCACCCGGTTTGGTGACTTTGCTTTTGCCGTCAAAATCGGACAGGCCGGTGGCCATGTCGAATGGGGCATCCTACGCTCGGATCAGCAACCCTATCGTCACGTGTATTTTTTCAAAGGCCCGGCCATTGATGCCTGCGCCAAAGCCGAGCACCTGGCCGAAAAAGGCGACTGGATTGTTACGGACAGCGTCTATTCGGTCTTAGCAGATGCTTTGGTTGTCGAGCCGCGCACGGATCGTTACTTTCGCGTTACGGGAACCGGTTTGAAACTGCCGACGCTACAACAATTGAGCCCATGGCTGGCGGACGCAGAAGTTGTCGCCGCTTTTTTCCCGGAAGAATTGGTTCGGACCAGAGCGCTTGGCGAGTTTCGCGATGTGACAACCGTTTTTATCGGTATTCCGGGTTCACCGGACTCCTCGGATTTACAACGGCTTATCACAACGGTTTTACATTTATTTCAAAAATACGGGGGGATGCTGGCTCGTTTCGATTTTGGCGATAAGGGCTGCAATCTGCTTTTGTTCTGGGGTGCGCCAAAGCGGTATGAAAGCGATGTGGAGCGGTCGCTTGGCTTTTTACTGGATTTGCGCGAAGCATTCACGTCGGATGAAATCGGGCGTTTTCGGGCCGGGGTTTCTCAGCGCTCCATGTATGCCGGGTACGCCGGCGGTCGGCGACAGGGCGAGTTTACCTGCTACGGCCGCGGGATCAACCTGGCGGCGCGTTTGATGATGAACGCCGAATGGGCTCAGGTTTGGCTGGGCGAAGTCGCCGCCAAAGCCGCCGAGTGGATATTTGAAATCGAATCGAAAGGGAGTTACTCGTTCAAAGGCTTTGCCGAGCCTGTTCCGGTCTGGCGGATGAATTCGCGGCGTGTCGCCGGGCGGTCCATCTTGTATCATGGAATTATGGTTGGTCGGGAGGCCGAGTCAAAACAGTTGGATAATTTTATTCAGCCTATTTTCAATGCCGACAATGCCGCGATAAAGTCTAAGTTTGCCGGTCTTATAACGGTTTACGGGGATCCGGGTATGGGCAAAAGTCGCCTCATTTACGAATTTAAGAGACGAATGGAGAAACAGCGCTTGTTATGGTGGTGCTTCTGTCCCTGCGATGAAGTGTTGCGTCAATCGCTGAACCCTTTCCGCCATTTTGTCCGCAACTTTTTCCGAATCATCCGTGGGGATGATTCCGAAAACAAGCATCGTTTTGAAGCAAAATTTGCCGAAATTGTGGAGACGTTATGTAATTTGCCGACCGAAAAGTCGAGTCGTCGTGACGAGATTGTAGCCGAACTCATCCGCACGAAATCCATTTTGGCCGGAATGATTCCTATTTCCTATCCGGGCTCGTTGTACGATCAGTTGGAACCGAAACTGCGGTTTGAAAATACGCTCCGGTCTTTTAAAAATTTTATCCGCGCCTTAAGTCTGTTGCGCCCTGTGGTGATATCGATTGATGACATTCAATGGATAGATGCGGATTCCCATCAATTGGCAGCACACCTGACCCGAATGATGGACGAATTTCCCGTTGCCATTTTAGCTGCCAGCCGCTATCGTGACGACGGCGCTTGCCCGACATTAACGGTTGCGCCGAATGTTTGTTCGGAAAGCATTAATTTGCGGTTTTTGGATGCAACCGGGCTGCAGGCAATTGCTAACGCTGCTGCCGGCGGGCCGGTAGCGAACTCGGTGACGAACTTCCTTATGGATAAAACAAAAGGCAATCCATTTTTTGCCGAACAGTTGACGCTGGGCCTGAGGGAGCAGGGTTTGTTCAAATCGGAAAACGGTCTTTTTCAGTTGGATATAACGGCTTTGAGCCTGCTTAATGTGCCGACCAACCTCAGCGGTGTGCTGATTGCCAGACTGGATCGGCTGCCGCTTGACGTAAAAACAGTCATTCAAACCGCGGCGGTATTGGGTGATGAGTTTGAAGTCCCCATTTTAAAGGAAATTTTGCGTGAGGGTCTGTCTTTACGAAAAGAGTTGAAAGCGGCGGCCGAGGCCGCCATTTGGGCGGCGCAAAACGATATCCGCTATATCTTCCGCCACGCCTTGATGCGCGATGCCGCTTATGCCATGCAGCTTAAAGCCCGCTTGCGGGAAATTCATTTGGCCGCGGCCCAGGCCTTTGAAACCGTTTACGCGGCGGATTTGACTCCTCATTACAGCACGTTGGCCTATCATTACGAACGAGCGGAAAACTTTGACAAAGCCATCTTCTATTTTGAAAAAGCCGGTGACTACGCTAAAGCAAACTATCAGAATCAAAAGGCATTGGAGTTTTTCGAGCGACTTTTGAACCTCTTGAATAACAGTAAAAACAATTCTTCTGAAACTGTGGTACGAATTATTGAAACGCTGCATAAAAAGGGGGGGGTATTACAATTAATTGGTCAATGGGATGCCGCAAAAGAAGCTTTTGAGCATGCGATCTCTCTTGCTGAGCCAATCAACTTGCTAAGTTTATTAGCTAAAGGTAACCAATTTCTGGGCTTTTTACTTTGGAATAAAGGCGACTATCAAGTAGCTAAACAATTGCAGGAGAAGGCTCTGGCAATTTTTGTTGAATTAGACAGTGAAATAGATATTTGTAACGTGATTAACAATATGGGAATTGTTTATTGGGGTGAAGGAAAGTTTGAAATGGCAATAGAATTTTATCAGGAGGCTTTGGTGATTGCCCAAAAACTCGATGACAAGCACTTAGTTGGCAAAGTGTTGGGAAATAAGGGTGTTGCTTACCATAATCAAAAAATTTATGACAAAGCAAGGACTTGCTATGAGAAGCAGTTAGAAATAGCTCAGAGCCAGAATAATCTATTTCAAACTGGTAGTGCTTCTGGTAATATGGGGCTTCTTTGTATATTTATGGGTAACTTTGATGAGGCGCTAACAAATTTTAAGCGTAGTTTGGAAATTTCTGAGTATTTAGGAAACATGCAAGAAGTTGGCAGGGCGATTGGAAATGTTGGCATGCTTTATCAAGAACAAGGGTTGCACGTAAAAGCATTAGAATCTTTCCAACAACAATTGAGTATTGCAGAAGAATTGGGCGATGTATATAACACTCGTATTGCGCTTAGTAATATAGGAGAAGTCTATAAAGATCAGAATAATTTTACCCAAGCAGTTGCATATTATGATCGTGCTATTGCAATCGCCCGTGCAAGTGGCGGGATGGCAACATTGGCAACAAATATATTCAATAAAGCCGAGGTATATTTTCTTCAGAAGAATTACAGTGAAGCCGCTCTTTTACTACAAGAATGGTTTGACAATCTGCACCAATATCGTCCGGACATACTTTTTTCGGCAAATGTTTTAGACGCAAAACTCGCCGCCGTATCGGACCCACTCGTCGGCATAAATAAGCTTACCGACCTGTTTGACACTACAAATGAAGACCCGGAAAAAGCCGCTTTACATTACGAACTCTGGAAAATCAAAAAAGATATTTCCCAGGCTGCAGGTCAAACCGCCGCCGAACATCGCCGGCTTGCGCTTGATTTGTATAATGCGCTTGTGGAACAGACGCCAAAGTATTTATACAAAAATCGCATTGATGAGCTTCAGAAATAAGGTGTCGTCACATTTTAGCATGAAATTTTACACCCATGTTCTTTTGGACAAAACCAAAAACCAGCCTCAAAGACATCGTCTGGCTTAACCGTGAACGCAAGTATACCGGCATCGCCGAGCAGGCCCGGGCGCACTTGCGCGATAGCGCATCTTTATGCCTGATTATCGCGCATTTTGCCGAAACTTTGGCCGCGCTTGCGCGAGTATTTAAGGCGCAAAGCGTGCCGTATGTGCTAAAAGACCGGCCGCTGTATCGGGCCGATGTGCTTTCGTCGTCCGGGGCGCAGATTTTTTTGACCCGGGCCGATCTGCTGATGACGCGGGCTGCTCAGGCCCGGCAGCCCCCAGGGCAAAACTGCCGAATTATCGGCGCGGAACGCTTCCCGATCCCCGACGGCGATCAAAAAATCATCGCGTTTGCCCAATCTTTTGGCATTGTCGGCGGTATGGATTGTCATGTTGCGCTTGACGATCCGCTGTTGATCTATTTTATTGATGAGCGCATCACGCAGCTACTCAAACAAATAGGGATGGCCGAAAACGAGTCACTGCAGCACGATCTTATCAGCCGCTCTATCTTGAATGCGCAACGGAAGATTGCTAAAAAAGCCCGCAGCA
Organism: uncultured Gemmatimonadota bacterium; assembly: GCA_964404765.1. Classification (GTDB taxonomy): domain Bacteria; phylum 4572-55; class 4572-55; order 4572-55; family 4572-55; genus CAYOLL01. Next base: position 44,010 of record CAYOLL010000027.1, read on the forward strand.
ATCGCCCGGCCAATTCTGCCGAACAATGGTTGATACAAAACGTAGCGGATTATACCGCAATAATTTCTCATTAAAACTAAAGGAGTGTTTCATGCGTTTGAAAATTTACAACCAGCTATTTTGGGGGGTCTGTACGCTGCTTATTCTGTTTTGCCCTGCCCATGCCGATCGGCGTTCTTACGTCTGGACTTATGAATACTTAACTGTTGAGCGGGGGCACGCCGAGGTGGAAAGTTACACGACATTTTCTTCCCCAAACATAAACCATCTGGAAGGCACAACGACAACGGAGCATCAGGTGGAGCTGGAAATCGGCATGACCGACCGTTTTGATTTTGCGATCTATCAGATATTTAGTCAGGCCCCGGAAAGTCCGATGCAGTACAACGGTTATAAACTGCGCAGCCGCTACCGTCTGGGCGAGAAAGGCCAATATCTGCTGGACCCTCTGCTGTATTTTGAATATAAAGGCAAATCTGATTTCAGCGAGCACGAGCTCGAAGGCAAGTTGATATTGGCCAAAGATATGGGCAAGTTTAACGTGGCGCTAAATCCGATCTTTGAATTTGCGCGGGAAGCAGAAGAGAAAGAATGGGAGTTTGAGCCGGCCTATGCCGCGGGCATTCGTTATCATGTCCGCCGGTTGCTAAATATTGGCCTTGAAGCGAAAGGCAGCGGCGACGGCCATTATCTGGGTCCGGTGATTGCGCATGGCCGGCACAATCTGTGGATGGCGCTGGGCTCGGCCTTCAAAATTAGTGACATCGAAGACGGTAAGTCCGAATTTCAAATCCGCTTGCTGTTAGGGATTGGATTGAGCAACGGTGATTAATACGTGTAATCGCAGATTATTTTATGCGTCAGATAAAATAAAAAAGTCCTCGGCACTTTTGAAGGTGCCGGGGATTTTTTTATTATAATACTACAGTGTTTAAGATATTGTTTTTGGCGGCGATGTAGCACAGATTAGCAATCTGTGCTTTGTGGGGACAGGCACAGATTGCTAATCTGTGCTACAACAGCCGGCCTCATCCCCAAAAACATTTTCTTAAATGCTATATTACTATTGAGTTCACTTTAAAATTAAAAAGCTATTTAACCACGAAATACTCACTATAAACTAATGTTCAATCCAACCAGAATATTAAGCCCGGGTTGCAAAATTTTGGCATTATAGCGAGTGCCGTCTGCATCGCGCGGGCCGGGGTTAAAATATTCCGTGTCGAAAACATTGTCGGCTTTGAGCGTTAATTCCAGGCCGCGGCCCATTTTGTAGCGGGCGAAGAAGCCGAGGATGGCATAGCCGTCCACTTCCGGCACGATCGGCAGTTCTTCCGGGTTGCGCCATTGATTGACGGTTTTCTTTTTGGCGACAAAATTGACTTTGGGATGCACGGTCAGCTTGTTTTCCAGCAATCGTCCGGTCAGGCTCAGCGTGGCTTTAAGCGGGGCAATATCACCGATCAGTTTGCAATCCAAATCTTCGCCGCCAACCTCCTCTTCGGCCAGGCAACGCGGGTCATCCTCATCATTATAATTAAATGCGCCGGACAGGTTGGCATCCAATTTCAGATTGGGGCGCAGGCCGATTTGCAAACTGCTTTCATAACCGTAAACCGTGGCTTTGCTGCGATTGACAAAAATTGTCCAGGCCGGGTTATCCGGATGTTCCACGCCGGCAATGCCGTCTTTGATAAAGGACATGTAGCCTGTGGCGCTGAGCGTCGCTTTTTCGCTAAGTCGGTACGCGCCGCCTAACTCCAGTGCAGTCAGCTTTTCCGGTTCCAGATTGGGCGACGGTTCAGGCCGTTCGGGCGTGGTAGCAAACTTGTTCCAGTCCGGCGGCTCCTGAAAAGCCTGCGCAAATTGAAAACGCATGTCCAGCTTTTCGGTGGCGTGATAAAGCAGCGCCGCGCGCGGTACAACAATCCCGTAACCATCGTTATTCTCGTCGCGAGACATGTCGTAGCGTAAACCGCCGGTAAAAATCAGTTGATCCGCCAGCAACGGGTAGGTCAACTGGCCGTAAGTCGCCAGATTGCGCTTTTGATGGCGGGGCTGCTGCGCATCGGCCTGACGGCTGGGATATTCCTCAAAGCTGCTTTCGTAGTCTTCCTGTGTGTCGGTATAGGAAACGCGCGAGCCAAGTACGACGCTGCCCTTGTCGCCTACCGGAATGTCAATCTTTTCCTCCAGGCTTAAGTCCGAGGCGTATAATTCGTAATAAGTTACCCGGCCAAAGCCACGCAAAATCTTCCCGTCAATTGTCACTTCCTGCAACGTCAGCTTATACGTCGTCGGATCGTTAAAAACAATATCCGGGTTGGTTGCATTGGGGCGGGACAGGAAGCGCTGAGAGACCTCGCCCGAATTCAGCAAGCGGTGCATCCGGTATTGCAAATTAGTCGAAAAGTCGTACTTGCCCAGCAATTTGCCTTTGTGCGATAGGCCGACCGCGTTGTTGCGCTCGAACCAGGCGGTATGTTCGCCGCGCCGGCGCTGCGGCAAATACCAGTAGGATTCATACTCATGCTTGGTCCAATCCAGATAGCTCAGCTTGAAGTCGCCGAAGTTTATATTGCCGTGCAAGCCCCAGTCATAATACGCCGGATTATCGTCCACGTCCACCACCACTTCTTCATTGCCGATGATCAACTGCGGACGATCCAATTTGGCCCGGTATTCGGCGGAAAAGTTGTTTGGCCAGGCCAGCTTGGCAAAGTCCCAATCATGCAATTGGTCGGCATGAAAAAACTTGAAGGTGAAGTTGTAGCCCCACTTGTCAAAAGCTTGACCGGAAGCCAACTCCAGATTCTTGCTGCCATAGGTGCCGTAACCCTGGGTCATATTCAGCGGGCCTACGTCGGCGCTCTCTTTGGTGATGACGTTGATGATGCCGGAAAAGGCATTTGTGCCATACAAGGCCGAGGCCGGACCATACAAGACTTCGATCTGTTTGATTTGGCTGACCGGATATTGCCGCGACAACCATACGTTCTGCTTCCAAATGTCGTTCTCCAATATGCCGTCATACAGCAAAATAAACCGGTCGGAATTGGACGACCGTATGCCGCGCATGTAGATCGTGGAATAATCCACGCCGTAGCCCTTGTTAAAGTCGAAGCCGGGCAGGTCGTGCAAAATTTCCTCCAGATGATGATAGCCGCGGTCGCGGATCATCTGCTCGGTAATGACGACGAGCGTGGCCGGGGCGTCGCCGGCTTTTTGGGCGCGCTTACTGGCCGTTATGACAATAATTTCTTCCACATCCTCCAGCAGGCTTTCTAAGGAGCCATCGTCCGCCCATATCGCGGCGGGTGTTACCAGCGCCAGCAGAATTAAGCTAATCAATCCGTAATAGCGTTTCTGCGTAAACATAAAAAAACCTCCTCAAAGAGAGTGAGAAATTGGATCGAAATATCTCATCTGACTTGAATTATTCACCACGAAATGCACTAAATACACGAAAGAGTTTTAGTTTCAAGAGTTACGCACCCGAAGCGGGAAGGTTAAATTTTACGTTCGGATCGCTCGGATTTTAAAAATCCGTACTTTTCGTGTCTTTCGGGTATTTCGTGGGTAATTTATGAATTAAAGATGCAGTTCGACGATATCTTTGTCCTGTAAAATGTAACTGTGATCGACGCGTTGACCATCAAACACTGCCGTCCCCCAGACGCGGGCATAGTCAAGCTTTTCGGCAAAGTCCTGATGAACCATGGCGGCAAAATCCAACAGATCGTTGCCCCGCTTTAATAAATAGGGTTTGCGATCCGCTTCATGACCGGGCGCTTTAGCGTAGACGCGCAAAAGACGGAGGGTGTCAAAAACAGCCTGACGCAAGGGCTCCGGCCCCTGACCCGACCGGATTGAACAGATAAAAACCGGCAGCTTTTGCTGATAAAATTCCTGAAAGATCGCCTGATTTTCGGCGGCGTTGGGAGCGTCCGATTTGTTGAGCAAAACAAGCGCGGGAATATAAGCATAGCGCGGATCGTCTGACTCGGCAGGCTTGTCCGGAACCGGTTTGATCTTGCCGTCTTCCAGCATTTGAAAGCACATTTCCAAATCGTCCAACAGGTTGTCGCTGCTGACATCGAGAATGATGAAGATCAAATCGCAGGCGCGGACCAGTGGCAGCAGCCAGCTTTCCAAATGCTCACGCGATAACGGCGGTAAATCAACCAGTTCAATGGGCGCATCCTCGTAATACATCATGGCTTGCTGTGGCTCGCGGGTTGTGAACGGATATTCGGCAGTCAGCGCCGTAGCGCTGGTCAACGCATTCAACAACGATGATTTTCCGGAGTTGGGCGGGCCAATCAGCGCCACACAGCCGCCGCCCTGCTTCTCAATCCGATAGGCAAACGCCTTTTTACCTTTGCCGGACTCGACCTCCTGTTTAAGCTGGGACAGCTTTTTTTTGAGATCAGCCTGCATTTTTTCCGTGCCCTTGTGCTTGGGAATTTCGCGCATCATCTCTTGCAGGCATTCCAGCTTTTCTTCGGGCGTTACGGCGGCCTTAAAGTTGGCCTCGGCTTTCATGTATTGCTGAGTTAAATTGGCCGGCAAGGCTTGCAATCCTTTATTGGAAGGCTATTAGGCGATAGATTCATTAAGTTAGGCACAGGGCAGGATTGTCACGCTGAAAGCATCTTTTTTCAAAATAATATGGTGCTTGATTCGAAAAGGATTCTTTCAGAATGACAGTTGGGTCGGCTTTCCTCAACTTAGTTAACGTAATGACATTGATTACTATACTACAGAGCGAATATCAAAACTGAAAAATTGAAGATAGTTTGCGCCAAAACCTAAGAATTTTAAATAGCGCATCTCATTATCAAGTAAGCTGTTATAAGACCTTTATATATACATTTTTTTGTCCAACCCGTTAACCGTTGTTGATAATACGGCTATGCCGTTGCTTTGTCAACACTTTTCAATCCATACAAAATGCGTATTTGGCCAAAAAATAGAACGCGGATTTGCGCGGCCAGGCTTTTTTGATTTTTTGCAGTAACAATCCGTATAGGTTCCATTTTATCTGTGTTCTAATCCGGTCAACTTCAGCTTGACTTTTATCGGCCACGTACGTACAATTGCCATACCCCCGACCGAAGAAATTTTTCATGTGGGCGATCCGGGAATAGCCATGTTCGGGGGCAAAATGTGCAAATCAATTTCGTAATATTAACCTTCTCAAGAAAAGTTATGATTATGACAACAAATTCAAAACTACGCCGCCTCGGTTCGAGTGATCTGCATATTTTCCCCATCATCTTTGGAGCGTGGGCAATTGGCGGTTGGTACTGGGGCGGCAGTGATGATGATTTGGCTGTCCGGGCAATTCATCAGGCGCTGGATATGGGCATCAATATGATCGATACCGCCCCGATGTATGGCTACGGTCACAGCGAGGAAATAGTCGGCCGGGCATTGCAAGGCCGCCGCGAGCAGGCGCTGATTGCCACCAAATGCGGGCTATGCTGGGATACGGCCGAGGGCGTCTTTTTCTTTGATGCCGAAAAAGACGGCAGCCGAAAAGTCTATCGCAATCTCAAAAAAACCGCTATTATGGCCGAATGTGAAGGCAGTTTGCGGCGATTAAAAACCGATGTAATCGATTTATACCAGTGCCATTGGCCGGACACATCCACCCCATTGGAAGAGACGCTGGAAGCGCTATTGCAGTTAAAAGCGCAGGGCAAAATCCGGGCGATAGGCGTCTGCAATTTCACCGTGGAAATGCTGCTGCAGGCCCAGAAATTAGCGCCAATTGCCAGTGAGCAAGCCAAGTACAACCTGCTGGAACGCAAGATCGAAAAAGGCATATTGACCTACTGTCGCAAGCACAAACTTGGCGTACTGGCTTATAGCCCGCTGGCGCAGGGCTTATTGACCGGGACGATGACACCGGAACGAATTCTGGCCAATGACGATTGGCGGGCAGACAAAACCGCATTTTCGACCGTAAATCGTGCTCGTATTTTGACGGCGCTTGAAAAATTGCGTCCCATTGCCAATCATCATCACACCGACTTTGCCCAAATCGCAATCAACTGGCTGCTGCACGAGCCCGGCGTAACTGCGGCCATCGCCGGCATTCGGACCCCGGTACAAGCGATTGAAAACGCGGCCGCAGCCACTTTTATGCTAAACACGGAAGAGCGCCAGACCATCCGCGAGGTATTGGATGTGCCGCTGATCGGTTAGACCAAACCCTAAGGGTCTTCAATGTCATTAAGGAATGTCGATAAAATAAGTTTGGGTTTTGGAATAAATGCGCCGGGTTGTGTGACCCTAA